>JBJTIJ010000260.1:0-8128 GCA_046094945.1 Planctomycetia bacterium
CTCTCGGACGCCGCGCCCCCGGGCGCGTGCACCGCACCTGACGGGCCGCGCGACGCACGTCGCGCGGCCCGGTCTCTTTGCCCAGCCCGGCGTGCCGCAAAGTCCGTCTCGGCGCGCGCCCGTCTCGCCGCGCGAACCGCAGCGCTACTTCAGGAAGCTGCCGTCCTCGCGCAGCGCCATCTCCAGGCCGCGCCACACCGCGCGCACGGCCTCGGGCACGTCCGGCGCGATGTAGCGCACGCTGCAGTCGTCCAGCGGCGTGCCGTCGCCCGTCTCCAGCGCACGGCGCGCCATCTCGCGGCGGTGGAACTCCACCACCAGCTCCACCGGCGTGCGCACCGTGGTGGGCTTGCGCTGCGCGCGCTGCTCGACGGCGCGCCGCGCGGCCTCGCGGATGAGCTCGGCGCTGCGCGCCGGCACCCGCGTGGCGCAGGCGCTGGGCCCCAGCGCCTTCTTCACCTCCACCACCTCGACGTCGGCGCCCAGGTCGGCGCGCGCCTCGCGGCAGGCATCGGCGGCGCCCGTCACCAGCACCACCGGCACGCCGTAGTGGCCCACGATGAGCGCGTCGAGCCAGGCCTCGCCGGCCGGGCGGCCGTGCACGCGGATCTCGTGCACCAGCATGCCCACCCACGTGTGCGAGAGCAGGCCGCCGGGCGTGCCCGCGCGGCTGTGGAAGCCCACCAGCATGCAGGCCTCGAAGCCGCCCTCCTCGATGCCCGTCACCTGCACCAGCGGCTTGTTGGCCGACTGCGCCGGGCCCACGACCAGCCGCGCGGCCGGGTGCAGGCGGTCCAGCAGCAGGTTGCGCATGTTGCCGTGGCCGTCGTTGACCAGCACGTCGGTGGCGCCGGCGGCCACCGCGCCCTCGATGGCGGCGTTGACGTCGCCCGTGAGCCAGCCCCGCGCCCGCTCGTAGTCGTTGCCGCCGGGCATCAGGTGCTCGCGGTGCGCCACCCCGGTGGCGCCCTCCATGTCCACGGCGATGAAGACCTTCATGCCCGCCTCCGCGCGCGCCCCGGCCCACCCGGACCGGTCGCGCCGCCAGCATACGGGCCGCGGCCCGGCCCTACAGTCCCCCGGTGCCGCTCGAGGTCGCCCCCCTGCTGCTGTCCCTCTCGCAGGCCGCCGTGCGCGGCGGCGACCGCGACGCACTGGGCGCCGTGCTGGTGCGCGAGGTGCGGGCCGGCCTGCCGCAGGCCTCGTGGGCCGGCATCTACTGGCTGGAGGGCGCCGAGCTCGTGCTGGGGCCCTACGAGGGGCCGGCCACCGAGCACGTGCGCATCCCGGTGGGCACGGGCGTGTGCGGCACGGCCATCGCCGAGGACCGCGACCAGCTGGTGGGCGACGTGCGCCAGCGCGCCAACTACCTCGCCTGCTCGGCGGCGGTGCGCAGCGAGGTCGTGGTGCTGATCCGCGCCGGCGGCCGCGTCGTGGGCCAGCTCGACCTGGACAGCGAGCAGGTGGACGGCTTCAGCGCCGACGACCTGCGCGTGCTGCAGGTGGCGGCCAACGCCTTCGGCGGCCTGCTGGGCGGGCTGGGCCGGCCCGTGGCGCGCAGGGCCCCCACGCTCTAGGGCTTCACGGCCGCGCACCTGGGCGGGGCTGCGGGCGGCTCGCGTCGCAGGTGCCCAGCACGTCGCAGAGGGCGTCGTCCAGCGTGCGCGCGGGCCGGAAGCCGGTGAGCGCCTCCAGCCGCGCGAGGCTGGGCAGGCGCCGCCGCGGGTCGGCGAAGCCCTCGCCGTAGACCCGCTCCAGCGGCACGTGCTCGAGGCCCGCGCGCGAGCCCGTGGCCGCCAGCACGCGCTGCGCCAGGTCGAGCACCGTGACCTCCTGGGCGCTGCCCACGTTCACCACCTGCCCCTCGCAGGCGGGCGTGCGCGCCAGCAGCAGCAGGGCCGTCACGGCGTCCTGCACGTGCAGGAAGCAGCGGCGCTGCAGGCCGTCGCCGTAGACCGGCAGCGGCCGGCCGGCCCGCGCCGCGGCCGCGAAGCGCGCCAGCACCATGCCGTAGCGCTCGCCCTGCCGCGGCCCCACCACGTTGAACAGGCGCGCCACGGTCACGGGCAGCAGGTGCGTGCGCGCCAGCGCCAGCGCGTAGGCCTCGCCGGCCGCCTTGGACAGCGCGTAGACGTCGCGCCGGGCGCTGGTGAGCAGCTCGCTGGGCCGCTCCTCCTCCAGCAAGCCTTCCGCCGAGGGCCCGTAGACCTCGCTGGTGCTGGCCAGCAGCACGCGCGTGCCATGCACCGCCGCCGCCTCCAGCACGCGCGCCGTGCCCTCCACGTTGCGCGACCAGGTGCCGCTGGGGTCGCGCGCCACCAGCGCCGGTCCCACCGCCGCGGCCAGGTGCAGCACCAGGCCCGCCCCCACCAGCGCCTCGCCCACCGCGCGCGCGTCGCGCACGTCGGCCCGCCGCAGCACGGCCCCCGGCGGCAGGTGGTCGATGCGGCCCGTGCTCAGGTCGTCGAGCACCAGCACCTCGTGGCCCTCGGCCAGCAGGCGCTCCGCCACGTGGCTGCCCAGGAAGCCCGCGCCGCCGGTGACCACGATGCGCATGGGGGCAGCCTACCGGGGAGGCGCCGGGCTCCCGCGCCCGTCGCATGCCATCGACGCCGCGGGCGGCCGCCGGCTTCCGCCGTGCCTGCCCCGTGCCGCGCGCCGCAGCCCGCTGCAGCCCGGCGCGGCCCGCCGCAGCCCGCCTCGGTAGGATGGTGGGCCATGCGGGCGCCCGCCCACCTCCCCGCCGCGCTGGCCCTGCTGCTGCTGGGCGTGGCGTGGGCCGACGGCCCCGCACCGGCGCCCGCGCCGGCCCCTGCTCCGGCACCGGCACCGGGACCCGCCCCGGCGGCCGAGCCGCCGGGCGAGCCTCCCGCACCCGCGCCCGCACCTGCACCTGCACCTGCACCTGCACCTTCCCCTGCGCCCACGCCGGCCGCGCCTGCGACGCCCGCGGCGCCTGCAGCGCCGGCGCCCGTGCTGGTGCCCGACCGGCTCGAGCACGACTTCGGGCGCGCCTGCCAGAACGCGACGCTGCACGCCGAGTTCCAGCTCACCAACACCGGCACGGCCCCCGTGGCCATCGAGCGCGTGGTGGCCGACTGCGGCTGCTACGACGCCGCCGCCGGCAGCAACGAGCTGGCGCCGGGCGCCGCCTGCCCCATCAAGGTCAGCTTCAAGACGCTCACCTTCGCCGGCCCGCTCACCAAGCGGCTGCGCGTGCTGAGCAACGATCCCGGCCGGCCCGAGCTGCTGCTCACGCTGAAAGTCGAGGTGGTGGGCGGCGTGGTGCTCGACCCGGGCCGCTTCGGCTTCGGCGACGTGCTGCTGGGCAGCCTGCCCGAGCGCACCATATTGGTGAAGTGGCACGAGGGCATCGGCCAGCCCTTCCAGGTGAAGGCGGTGGAGTTCCCCGGCTCGCCCGACGCCTTCGAGGTGGCGCTGGAGCCCTTCGAGGACCTGCCGTGGCACGGCACGCGCGTGCGCATCGCCTTCCGCCAGCCGCCGCCGCTGGGCCACTGGAACGGCATGGCCATCGTACGCACCGACGCGCCCGGCTTCGAGCGCATGGACCTGCCGGTGCAGGCCTTCGTCAGCGGCCGCATCTGGGTGCAGGAGCGCGACGTGAACATGGGCTGGGTGCGCGCGGGCCAGGGCCGCAGCAAGCGGCTGGGCGTGCGCCCCTTCCGCCGCGGCGACGACCTGGGCGTGCTCGACGTGCGCGTGCGCGACGGCAAGGTGAAGGCCGAGCTGCTGCCCGACGGCACGGGCCGCCCGGGCTGGCACAGCCTCGCCATCACCGTGCCGGCCGACGCGCCGCTGGGCAAGCTGGCCGACACCGTCGAGGTGCTCTCCTCCGTGCCGGGCGAGGAGGTCACCTCCATCGCCGTGCGCGCCGAGGTGCTCAAGTGAGCGCGGGCGCGCCGGCGCCGCGTGCCCCGCGCCCGCGGCGCGAGGAGGCTGAGGGCACGGGCAAGAAGGGCCGCGGCGGGCTGGGCCTGTTCCTGCTGGCCGGCGCCGTGCCCGTGGGCCTGGTGGCCTGGCTGGTGTTCATGCCCGACGCGCAGCGCGAGGCGCTGGGCAAGCGCCTGCCCAGCGGCTGGGGCGGGCGCGCGCTGGAGGCCGGCGCGGCCTTCCTCGTGATGCTGGTGCTGGCGCGGCTGGCGCTGCCGGCCTTCAAGGGCGCCGTGGCGGCGCTCAAGCGCGCGGCCGAGGCCATGGGCGCCCGGCGCGGCTTCCTGCGCGTGCTGCTCTACCCCGTCGAGCTGCTGCTCAACCTCGTGCTGGTCGTGGTGCAGGTCCTCTACGTGGTGGACATGCTGGCCATCGTGGGCGCAGGCCTCTACATGCTGCTGGCCGCCATCCGCATCATGAAGCCCGGCCTGTGGGTGGACGTGCTGCCGCCGCTGGGCTCCTAGGCCGCGGCGGCTGGCAAGCGGCTGCGGGCACGCGGCGGCTGGCACGCGCCTGCTGGCCCGCATAGGCTTCCCCCGCGCGGCCCTTCCTGCGACAAGGGCGCCACGGGCGTGGCGCGCCAGCGCCGCGCATCCCCGGAGGGAGAGCATGCCCGCCACCCGCAAGGCAGCCATCCAGAGGAACGGCGACCGCAACGGCAGCCGCACCGTGCGCATCGGCCTCGTGCAGGGCGCGATGTCGCCCGACCCCGCGCGCAACGTCAAGCAGTACCTCGCGCTGGCCCACGAGGCCGCCGACAAGGGCGCGCAGGTGATCGTGCTGCCCGAGCTGTTCCGCAGCACCTACTTCTGCCAGGCGGAGGACGACCGCCACTTCGCGCTGGCCGAGCCCGTGCCCGGCCCCACCAGCGAGGCCTTCGCCGAGCTGGCGCGCAAGCGCGGCGTGGTGGTGGTGGCCAGCCTCTTCGAGCGCCGCGCCCCCGGCCTGTTCCACAACACCGCCGTGGTGCTCGACGCCGACGGCAGCCTGCTGGGCTGCTACCGCAAGATGCACATCCCCGACGACCCGCGCTTCTTCGAGAAGTACTACTTCACGCCGGGCGACCTGGGCTGGCGCGTGTTCGCCACGCGCTTCGGGCGCATCGGCGTGCTGGTGTGCTGGGACCAGTGGTACCCCGAGGCAGCGCGCCTGACGGCCATGCACGGCGCCGAGATCCTCGTCTACCCCACGGCCATCGGCACCTGGACGGGCGAGAAGGCGCTGCAGCCCGTGCAGCACGACGCCTGGCGCACGATGCAGCGCGCGCACGCCATCGCCAACGGCGTGTTCGTCGCGGCCGCCAACCGCACCGGGCGCGAGGGCGAGCTCGACTTCTGGGGCGGCTCCTTCCTGTGCCGCCCCTCGGGCCAGCTGGCCTGCGAGGCCGACGGCGTGCAGCAGGTGCTGGTGGCCGATGCCGACCTGGCCGAGATCGACCGCCAGCGGCAGGGCTGGCCCTTCCTGCGCGACCGGCGCATCGACGCCTACGAGGACCTCACGGCGCGCTGGCTGGACACGCCGCCGGGCGCCGGGGGCAGCGCGCGTGGCTAGCCGCACGCGCAGTGCCGCGGGCCGCGCGCCGCGGCCGGTGGACCTCCCGCCCGCCAGCCCGCGCGCGCAGGGCTACCTGTGGCCGGCCGAGTGGGAGCCGCACGAGGCCACCTGGCTGGCCTGGCCGCACGACCCGCTCACCTGGCCCGGCTGCGTGGACCGCGCCGAGCAGGCCATGGCCCAGCTGGCCGCGGCTGTCAGCCAGGGCGAGACGGTGCACATGCTGGTCAAGGACGCCGCCACCGAGCAGCGCGCGCGGGGCATGCTGGCCGCAGCCGGCGCGCGCCACCTGCGCCTGCACCGCGAGCCGACCGCCGACTCGTGGTTCCGCGACTACGGCCCCATCGTGGTGGCGCGCGGCCGCGGCCGCACGCGCCAGCGCCTGGCCCTCGACTTCACCTTCAACGCGTGGGGCAACAAGTACGCCACGCTCAAGGCCGACGACGACATCCCGTGGCGCACGCGCGCCGTGGTGGGCATCCCCGTCCTGCGCAGCGCGCTGGTGCTGGAGGGCGGCAGCATCGAGGGCAACGGGCGCGGCACGCTGCTCACCACCACGCAGTGCCTGCTGCACCGCAACCGCAACCCGCACCTCGTGCGCGAGGAGGTCGAGCTGCGCCTGCGCGAGTGGCTGGGCGTGCGCCACGTGCTGTGGCTGGGCGAGGGCATCGAGGGCGACGACACCGACGGCCACATCGACGACATCACGCGCTTCACCGGCCCGCGCACGCTGGTGACCGCCGTGGAAGACGACCCCCGCGACCGCAACCACGCGCCGCTGGAGGAGAACCTGCGTCGCCTGCGCGCCATGGCCGACCAGGACGGCCAGCCGCTGGAGGTGCTGGCGCTGCCCATGCCCGGCCGCGTCAAGGCCGGCGACGGCCGCCGCCTGCCCGCCTCCTACGCCAACTTCTACATCGCCAATGCCTGCGTGTGCGTGCCCGTCTTCGGCCACCGCCACGACGCCAAGGCCCTGCGCGTGCTGCGCCGCTGCTTCCCCCGCCGGCGCATCGTGCCCATCCGCTGCGAGCACCTCGTCGAGGGCATGGGCACCCTGCACTGCGTCTCGCAGCAGGTGCCGCGCTAGCCCAGCCAGCGCGCCGCCCGCGCGAGCGGCCGCCGCGGGGCGCTAGCGGCGCCGCACGGGCTGGAGCGTCAGGGGCAGGCTGAGGCGCTCGCCGGCGCGCAGGACGTCGACGCGCACGGCCTGTCCGGGCTGGAAGGCGTCCAGCACGGTGCCCAGGCCGAGCTGGCCGCGCACGGGCGTGCCGTCCACGGCGACGATCACGTCGCCCAGCTCGATGCGGCCCGTGCGCGGGTCCTCGCGCGTGCCGCGCAGGCCGGCGGCCTCGGCGGCGGAGCCGGGCAGCACCTGCAGCACGAGCGCGCCCTCCAGGCGCCGCGCGCGCAGCGCGCTGTCGGGGCCCAGCGTCACGCCCAGGCCCGCGCGCTCGCGGGTCCCGCGCAGCAGGCGCGGGACGACGGAGTTCACCGTCTCCACCGGCACGGCGAAGCCGATGCCCGCCGAGGCCTGCGAGGGGCTCAGGATGGCCGTGTTCATGCCCACGAGGCGCCCGGCGCTGTCCAGCAGCGGCCCGCCGCTGTTGCCCGGGTTGATGGCCGCGTCGGTCTGGATCACGCCGCGCAGGGTCTCGCCCTCGTCGGTGGCGATCTCTCGGCCCAGCCCGCTGACCACGCCCGTGGTGAGCGTGTGGTCAAGGCCGAAGGGATTGCCGATGGCGAACACGCTCTGGCCCACCTCGAGGGCGGCTGCCGAGCCCAGCGCCAGCGGCACCAGCCGCTCGGCGGGCACGCCGCGCAGGCGCAGCACGGCCACGTCCACGCTGGGCTCGGCGCCCACCAGGTCGGCCTCCCAGGCGCTGTCGTCGGCCAGCGTGACGCGGAAGCGCTGCGCGCCGCGCACCACGTGGGCGTTGGTCACCACCACGCCCGTGGCGTCCCACACGAAGCCCGAGCCGGTGCCCTGCGGGATGGCGCGCACGTCCAGCGACAGCATGCTGCGCCGCAGGCCCAGCGTGGTGATGTGCACCACGGAACGCGCGGCCTGCTTGTAGAGCGCGATGGTGCTCTGCTCGGCCGGGGCCAGCTCGCCGCGCGCCACCACCGGGCGGGCCAACGCCGCCGCGTCGTGCAGCGGGCCCACGGCCGCGCGCGCCAGCACGCGCTCCAGCAGCATGCCCCCCACCACCAGCAGCCCGGCCAGCAGCAGCAGCGCCGTGCGTGGCCCGCGCGGCGCGTGCCCCTCGGGGGCGGGCCGGCGCGCGCCCGCCAGAGGCCCGGCCGGCGCCGACGTGACGGCCGGCGGCGAGGCCGGCGGCGAGGGCGGCGGGGCAGGCGGCGTGGCAGGCGGCGACGGCAGGGGCTCGGGACCGGTCGGGGAGTGCTCCATGCCTCCTTCCTACGCCGTGGCGCGGGCCGTGTGAGCGGCCGCTGGAGGGGGGCCCCCGGGCGGCTACACTCCCGCGATGAGCCACCCCCAGCCCACTCCGGTCCACCCCGCCCGCCCCGGCAGCCGCGCCCTGACGCCCGACGACCTGTGGCGCGGGCCGCGCCTGGCCTCGCCCGCGGTGGCCCCCGACGGCCGCTCGCTGGTGGTGGCCGTGAC
>JBJTIJ010000261.1:0-1284 GCA_046094945.1 Planctomycetia bacterium
GGTGGCCTCGGCCGGCGTGGCCGTGCAGGAGCCGCTGCCGGCGCCGCCCGAGCCCTTCGCGGCGCCGGGCATGGCCGAGCTCTACCGCATGGGCGTGCTCGAGCTGGTGCGCGAGGGCCACGGCTTCGTGCGCAGCCCCGAGGCGGGCTACGAGCCCACGCCCGACGATCCCTACGTGCCGGCCGCGCTGGTGCGCGAGTTCGGCATGCGCGACGGCTGCCTGCTGGCGGGCGAGGTGGGCGCCTCCAAGCGCCCGGGCCAGAACCCCGTGCTGCTGCGTCCCACCTGCATCGGCGGCGTGGCGCCGCACGCCTACCGCGCGCTGCCGCACTGGGACGACCTGGTGGTCATCGACCCGCAGGAGCGCATCAACCTCACCAAGGGCAGCAGCGACCTCACGCTGCGCATCATCGACATGCTGTGCCCGATCGGCTTCGGCCAGCGCGGCCTGCTCGTCTCGCCGCCGCGCGCGGGCAAGACCACCGTGCTGCAGAAGCTGGCGCAGGCCATCGAGCGTGACTACCCCGACGTCTACCTCATCGTGCTGCTCGTCGACGAGCGGCCCGAGGAGGCCACCTTCATGCGCCGGGCCACCACCGGCGAGGTGGCCGTCTCCACCAACGACCGCACGCCCGAGAGCCACACGCACCTCACCGAGGTGATCCTCAAGAAGGCGCGCCGCCTCGTGGAGGCCGGGCGCGACGTCGTGGTGCTGATGGACTCGCTCACGCGCCTGGGCCGGGCCTACAACCTGCTGGCCAAGGGCGGCGGGCGCACGCTCTCGGGCGGCATGGACTCGCGCACGCTGGAGAAGCCCAAGGCCTTCTTCGGCGGCGCGCGCAAGATCGAGGGCGGCGGCTCGCTCACCATCGTGGCCACGGCGCTCATCGACACGGGCAGCCGCCTCGACCAGGTGATCTTCGAGGAGTTCAAGGGCACCGGCAACATGGAGCTGGTGCTGGACCGCGACCTGGCCGAGCAGCGCATCTGGCCGGCCATCGACGTGAACAAGAGCGGCACGCGCAAGGAGGAGAAGCTGCTGCCGCGCGAGTTCCTCGACAAGGTCTACCTGCTGCGGCGCGTGCTCAACCGCGTGCCGCCGCTGCAGGCCATGGACCTGCTGGCCGACCGCCTCGAGCAGACACGCACCAACGACGAGTTCCTCGCGCAGGTCGCGGCCAAGCAGAAGGAGCGCGGCTAGCGCCGCGCCCGCATCGCGCGCATCGCCTGCCTCGGCGGCGGCGGCTGCCGGGCCGTTCCCTCCCGTCCTGCGCCCCCGTAGGA
>JBJTIJ010000262.1:0-4712 GCA_046094945.1 Planctomycetia bacterium
GAGGCCTGCCAGGGTGGGGCGGCCGAGGCCATCGTGGCCGACAGCGATGCGCAGGTGGCGGCGCTGGTGGCCGACCCGCGCGTGCGCGGCGTCTCGCTCACCGGCAGCACGCGGGCCGGGCGCGCGGTGGGGGCGCTGGCCGGGCGCGCGCTCAAGCCCTGCGTGCTCGAGCTGGGCGGCAGCGATCCCTTCGTGGTGTTCGCCGACGCGCCGCTGGAGGAGGTGGTGGCCGCCGCCGTGGAGGGCCGCTGCCAGAACAGCGGCCAGTCGTGCATCGCCGCCAAGCGCTTCCTGGTGGAGCGGCCGCTCTACGCCGCCTTCCGCGACGCCTTCGCGGCGGCGCTGGGCGCGCTGCGCGTGGGCTCGCCGCTGGACCCGGCCACGCAGGTGGGCCCGCTGGCGCGCGTGGACCTGCGCGACCAGCTGGCCGCGCAGGTGGCGGCCTCGCTGGCGCAGGGTGCGCGCGCGCTGGTGGGCGGGCGCGTGCCGCCCGGCCCGGGGGCGTGGTACCCGCCCACGCTGCTGGTGGACGTGCCGCCGGGCGCGCCGGCCGCCACGGAGGAGCTGTTCGGCCCCGTGGCCGTGCTGGCGCCTTTCGACGGCGAGGAGCAGGCCGTGGCAGCGGCCAACGGCACGCCCTACGGGCTGGGGGCCAGCGTGTGGACGGCCGACCGCGAGCGCGCGCGGCGGCTGGTGCCGCGGCTGGAGGCCGGCAGCGTGTTCGTCAACGGCCTCGTGCGCAGCGACCCGCGCTGGGCCTTCGGCGGCACCAAGGACTCGGGGCTGGGCCGCGAGCTGGGCCCGGAGGGCCTGCGCGCCTTCACGGCCCCCAAGACGGCCTGGCTGCGCTGAGCGCAGGCAGCCCGGATTCCGCTGCCGGGCGCCCGCCGCCTCCGTAGCGTGGGAGGGATGGACGCCACCCGCAAGGGCACTTGGCTCGTGGGCCTGCTGCTGCTGGCAGGTGCGGGCGTGCTCACGTGGCTGGTGGGCCCCGAGCGCATCGCGGGCGCCTTCCATGCGCTGCACGACGTCAGGGGCATGGTGGCCTGGGGCGGCTACGCCGTGCTGGGCGGCATCATCTTCGCCGAGACCGGGCTGCTGGTGGGCTTCTTCCTGCCAGGCGACTCGCTGCTGGTGACGGCCGGCGTGTTCGCCAAGACCGGGCTGCTGGACATCTGGTGGCTCCATGCGCTGCTCATCCCCATGGCCATCCTGGGCGACGCGGTCAACTACGGCATCGGCCGGCGCACGGGCCCGCGCATCTTCTCGCGCGAGGATAGCCTGTTCTTCAAGAAGTCGCACCTCGAGCGCGCGCAGCGCTTCTACGAGCGCCACGGCGGCAAGACGGTGGTGCTGGCGCGCTTCCTGCCGCTGGTGCGCACCTTCGCCCCCTACGTGGCCGGCATGGCGGGCATGCCCTACCGGCGCTTTGCGTGGTTCAACGTGCTGGGCGCCGTGGTGTGGGTGACCAGCCTGACGTGGCTGGGCTACCTGCTGGCCAGCGTGGTCCCCAACATCGAGAAGAACATCCTCGTCGTGATGGCGGTGGTGATCGTGCTCTCCTTCGTGCCGGGCGTGGTGGAGGTGCTGCGTGCGCGGCGCGCGGCACGGCGCGAGGCCGCGGCCGGCGAGGGGCCGACCCCCGCGCCCTAGCCGGGCTGTGCGGCCAGCTGCAGGGCGAGGTCGCGCGCCTGCACGCGCAGCTCGGGCGCGGCGGTGGACTCCCACAGCAGGCCCATGCGCAGGATGCCCAGCGCCCACAGGCGGCCGCGCAGCGTGCCGGCCACGGCGCCCTGGGCGTCGCAGCACAGGCCCAGCCCCAGCGGGTGGGGCTCGAGCGCGCCGGCGCGTGCCAGCGAGGCCAGCAGCGGGTCGTGCGTGCGGCGCAGGTCGGGCGAGGGCCCGGTGGCGTTGATGATGCGCGCCACCTCCAGCACGGCGGGCGGGCCGCCGCCGCGCGGCGCGACGTGCACGCGCACGCCCTGCGCGCACGGCGCTACGGACCGCACGCGCCCGGCATGCAGCACGAGGCCGCCGCGCGCGCGCTCCGCGGCCAGCAGGCCCTCCACCCCGCCGGGCAGGCGGTGGCGGTGCACGTCCCACAGCGTGCGCAGGTGGCGCAGGAACTGCGCCTGCCCGCGCAGGCCCAGCGCCTGCCACAGCGCCGGCGTGTGCGGGCGCAGCGCGCCGATCACGTCGCGCCAGTCGCCGCCGGCGGCGGCGTGGGCGCAGGCCGCGCGGCGCAGCGCCCGCAGCAGGTGGCGCGGCGTGGCCATGTGCAGCGGCAGGTCGCGCGCCTCCAGCGGCCGGCTGGCGCCGCCGGCGGCGTGCTGGGCCTGCGGCAGCCAGCCGTGGCGCGAGAGCGCGTGCACGCGCGCTGGCACGCCCTGCGCGCGCAAGGCCAGCAGCAGGTCCACCGCCGTCAGGCCCGTGCCCAGCAGCAGCACCTCGTCGTGCGCCCCGAGGCCCTCCAGCGCGCTGGCGTGCCAGGGGTCGCGCGCGTAGCGCGCCCCGTCGAGGGCTGCACCGCCTGCGGCTCCTCCGGCTCCTCCGACTCCTGCGGCCGCCAGCGGGTCGGACGGCGCGAGGTTGCCCGTGGCCAGCACCACGTGGTCGGCGCCCAGCACGCGGCCGTCGGCAAGGTCGACGCGCAGTGGCGCGCCGCTGCCCTGCGCCGCCTGCACGTGCACGGCCTCGGCGCTGGTGCGCCGCAGCTGTGTCCCGGGCGCGGCAGCGGCCTGTGCCTCGGACAGCCGCGCGGCCAGGTAGTCGCCGTAGCGCATGCGCGGCAGGAAGGCGCCCTCGCCGGCGGGCAGGCCCTGCGTGGCGGCCCACGCGCACAGGTCGCCGGGCCGCTCGGGCAGTGCGCTCATGCGGCCGGCGGGCACGTTGAGCAGGTGCGCGGGACAGGCGGTGCCGTAGGCCAGCCCGCGCGCGAAGCCGGCCACGCGGTCCAGGCAGGTGACCTCCACCGGCCGGGCCGCGAGCAGCAGGTGGAGCGCGCACAGGCTGCCCGAGAGGCCGCCGCCCACGACCACGACACGCAGCGGGGGGGCGTGGGCTGACATGCGGGCACGCTACCGCCGGCCGTGCGCGGAAGGCGCGCCCCCGCAGGGCCGTCTTTCGCGTAGGCTCGCGGCGCGGCGGCCGGCCGCCTGCGGCCCGGCCCCGGAAGGAAGCCATGGCGGACCGATCGGTCTACTTCTTGTCCCGGCGGCTGGCGTCGGCGCTGGCCCTGCTGGCCCTCTGGGGCTGTGGCGAGCCCTCGCGTCCGCAGGCGCTGCCGCCGGCGCCCAGCTACGGGCCGGGTGGCGAGCCGGTGCTGGCGCCGGGCCCCGGGCCGCGGCCCGACCTGCTGCTGCTGGTGCTGCCCGAGCTGCGGGCCGACCACATGGTGGCGGAGGCGATGCCGCGCCTTGCCACGCTGGACTGCGGCGGCGGCTCCAGCCGCATCGAGCACGCCACCACGCCCTCGCCCGAGCCGGGCACGGCGCTGGCCAGCCTGCTGACGGGCTACCTGCCCGAGCGCCACGGCGTGAGCCACCTCGACCCGCTGCCGCGCCTGGCGCCCGCGTTCCCCACGCTGGGCGAGATCTTGCGGCGCGCCGGCGGCTACGCCACGCGCGCCTTCGTGGCCGACGCGCGCCTGGCGCGGGCCGCCACGCTGTGGCAGGGCTTCGACGTGAGCGGCGAGGTGGGCCTGCCCGAGGCCGCCGCCGCCGTCTCCGGCTGGGTGGCCGCGCTGGGCGAGCCGGGCGCGCGCCCGCCCTTCGCGGCCGTGCTCGTGGCCGATGCGCTGGGCCCGGGCTACGGCGCCGTGGCGCGCGAGGCGCCGCGCCCGGCCGCGCGGCCCTTCCTGCGCGCGCAGCAGGCGCGCGACCTGGCGCAGGCCACGCCGGCGCAGCGCCTTGCCGCGGCGCGCGAGGACTACGTCGCGGCGCTGCGCTGGGCCGATGCGCAGGTGGGGCAGCTGCTCGACCGCCTCGCGCCCGCGCCGGGCGGGCGCCCGCTGTGGGTGCTGGTGACCAGCACCAGCGGCACGGCGCTGGGCGAGCGCGGGCGCGTGGGCACGGGCCTGGACCTGCACGACGAGCAGGTGCGCGTGCCGTGGCTGTGGGCCGGGCCGCCCGGGCTGCGCAGCGTGGCCTCGGCGGCCAGCGTGGTGGACGTGCTGCCCACGCTGCTGGAGGCGCTGCGGCTGGCGCCGCTGGCGGGCGCCGACGGCGTGGCGCTGGGCGAGGTGCTGGCCGGGCGCGCCACGCGCGCGCCGGTGCGCAGCATCGAGCTCGTGGACGCGGCCAACACGGGCGAGGCCACGCAGCGCGCGCAGCTCTACCTCGCGCGCATGCCCGGCTGGAGCTACATGGTGCGGCTGGACCTGCGCGAGGGCACGGTGCGCGAGGCGGCCCACGACCTCGTGGCCGATGCCGCGCAGGCCCGCGACCTCGCGCGCGAGGGCCGCGTGGCGGGCGTGGCCTTCCCGCCGGCCTTCTGCGCAGGCGTGGAGGCGGTGCGCGACCTGGTGTGGGGCGCGGCCGAGGGCCACAACCGCCTGGCCGGCTCGGCCTACGACCAGGGCCCGCGCGTGCTGCAGGGCCGGCCCGCGCCCTGCACTCGCTAGCGTGCGCACCCGCCAGCGGGCGGCGCCCGCCGGGAACGGCGTTGCGGGCCGGCGCGCGTGGGGCTAGCCTCGCGCGCGGAGGTGCCATGAG
>JBJTIJ010000263.1:0-2978 GCA_046094945.1 Planctomycetia bacterium
CCCGCCGGCGCTGCGTGCGCCCTAGGCGGACCGGGCCGCGCGCGGCCCCCACGGCCTGGGCGGCTTGGGCTGCCTGGCCGGCCCGGCCGTGGGGCACGTCGGCGTTCGGGCTAGAGGCGCACCGGCACCACGTTGAGGGCCACGAAGGTGGAGCCCAGCACCCAGAGGAGGGCGCGGTCGAGGGTGCGGGAGGCGGGCTCGTGGCCGCGTGTCCAGAGGTGGAGGGAGACGACGGAGGCGATGAGCGTGAAGAAGATGTAGAGGATGGTGACGCCGCTGATGGCGTCGGCCAGCGTCATGGCCGGGCTCTCGGGCAGCGAGCTGCTGATGACGTAGGCGTTGCCGGCGGCCGCGAAGATGGCGCCGATGCCCAGGCCGAAGCGCGGGTCGAGGTCGGTGGGGCGGATGAAGAAGGCCAGGAAGGCGATCAGGGCGGCGAGGTAGCTGCCCCAGAACAGCTTGATGAAGTAGCCCAGGCCCTGGCGGTCGGCGCTCACGCGCAGCTCGAAGCGCGAGTAGGTGGACTGGTTGCCGGTGGGCACGCTGATGTCGCCGTAGTTGGTGCTGTAGCGGTGCACGCCGGTGCGGGCCGTGACCTCGCCCACCTCCCAGCCGGGGATGCGCACGACGGGGTCCACGCCCGAGTTGGCCGTGTCGGCCACGAAGCGCAGCGCGCTGTCGTCGTGGTCGCCGTCCTCGATGGCCAGCGTGAGCACGTGGTCGTCCAGCGGGAAGCGGCGCAGGTTGAAGAGGCTGCTGATCGTGGCGCTGATGCGCGCGGTGGCGTACTTCACGCCGCCGGCCAGCTCCTGCACGGTCACGTTCTCCTTCTCGTCCACGTGGCCGCCCACGAGGTCGAAGCTCTCCATGGGGTTGAGGGCGGGGTCACGCCAGCGGAACCAGATCCAGAAGGTGACCTTGAACTCGTTGGCCTTGAGGTCCACCAGCGGCAGCTGGGCCACGTAGATGCCCACCGCGACCTCTTGCTTGGCGGCCAGCGTGGTGGCGGCGCCGGCGGCGGTCTCGCCGGACATCTGCACGTCGTCCATGCCGGCGGCCGGCTGCGTGCGCAGGCTGGGCGTGGCCACGAAGGCCAGCACCACCACCAGCACGGCGGCCAGCGGGAGCACGAGGCGGGCGAAGGGCGACTGCATGGCCGGGCACCTCCGGGACGGAGCCGAGGGCACGCAGCCGGGGCGCCGCGGCCACTCCTGTGGGCCGGGAAAGCGGCCGGCTGCGGTGGCCGATCGTCCGGCGTGGGGTAACCTCTCTATGCCGGGGACACGAGAGGCCGCCGAGGCGGCCAGCCCCCGGCGGGGGAGATGTGAGGGCGGCCCGGGACACGGGTCCCGGGCCCGGCGGCGGGGGGCTGCGGGCCAGGTGCCCTGCGTGGGGCATCGCCCCGCCCCCCGGGCGGACGCCCGCGCGCCCGCCGCTCTCCCTTTTGTGTGCGGCCCTGCGTGCGTGAGCAAGGCCCCTAGGTGTGTGCGCGTGGCCCTGTGCGTGGCCCTGCACGCGGCCGAGTGCGGTGTGCTCAGCTGTCCTCTCGAGAGCCGGCACCACGGCCTGGCCGGGCACGCGGGCGCGGTGGCACGTGGGCACGAAGGCAGCGTGGGGCGGCGCCTTGGAGAGGCGGGAGGGAGCGGCGGGATGGAGTGGCGGCGTGGCGTGGCGTGGCGGTTGGAGCGCTGGCATGGGGCGATGGCGTGCCGTGCGCGCGGCGCGGGCCTAGCATGGGGCTGCGCCCACGCACCGGGCGCGCGGAGGTCGAGCATGCGCAACGTGGCGAGCAGGGCAAGCAGGGCAAGCAGGGCAAGCAGGGCGGGCGTGGCGCTGGTGGCGGGCCTGCTGGGCCTGCTGCCGTGGGGGCCGCGCGGGGCGCGGGCCGACATCGCGCCGGACCCGGAGTTCGGCACCACGCTGGCGCCGTGGGGGCCGTGCGGCGTGCGCATGGTGGACGAGCACGTCACGTTGCGGCTGGCGCCCGACCGCGTGGAGGTGCTGGCGCGCTTCACGCTGCAGAACGGCCCCGTGGCGGCGCGCCTGCGCGTGGGCTTCCCCGAGAGCGTGCGGCCTGAGTCGTGGAGCAGCGACGAGGACACGCCGCCGCAGGGGGGCATCGCGCGCCTGGAGGACTTCAAGGCGACGGTGGACGGCGTGGTGCAGGTGGCGCAGCCGCGCTACTTCCAGCAGGAGGTGGGGCCCTTCGTGCGCAGCGACCTGGCCGAGCAGTTCCGCCGGCGCGAGGCGGCGCTGGAGCGCGCCACGGGCGAGGCCGAGCGCGCGCGCCTGCAGGCCGAGCTGGATGCGGGCCGCCAGCAGTACGGCTGGTGGAGCAGCAGCGGCTGGCTGGTGTGGGAGATGGAGTTCGCCCCGGGACAGGTGCGCAAGGTGGAGGTGGCCTACCGCTCGCCGTGGCTGCAGTCGGGCGACGCTCTGCGCGAGGCGCGCAACTTCCGCTACATCCTCACCTCGGGCGCGTACTGGGACGGCCGCATCGGCGAGGCCGTGGTGGAGGTGCTGCCCATCGAGGGACTGACGATGCGCGAGGTGGCGCGCCTGGCGCCCGAGGGCGCGGTGCGCACCGAGACGGGCGCGCGCTGGACGTGGAAGGACCTCGAGCCCGACTTCGACATCGGCATCGACGTGCTGCATCCCGACCTCGCCGCGGCCAGCAAGGCCCACCGCGCGGCGGCGCGCACCGTGCCGGCCACGATGCCGCCGGCCGAGCGCCGCTCGCAGGCCGGCTACCGCTGGTGCCTGGCCTACCGCTGCGACGTGGAGCTCAACGCCTGGACCGCGGCCGCCGAGGCCTGCCGCGAGATTCTCGCGCTGCAGCAGGCGGTGGCCGGCCAGGGCACGCCCGGCGAGTGCGTGGAGTGCTTCGGCTGGCGCCCCTGGGAGCGCCCGCCGCCGCTGCCGTGGGAGGTGCGCCTCGTGGACGCCCTGCTCTCCTCCGCCGACGAGGCCGCCGCCAA
>JBJTIJ010000264.1:0-3481 GCA_046094945.1 Planctomycetia bacterium
GGTGGACGCGCTGGGGGCGCTGGCGGCGCGCGACAGTGGCGCGCTGCCCGCGCTCGTGGAGGCGCTGGCCGACCCCGACAGCGAGGTGGTGAGCAACGCGCGCGGCCCAGCAGGGTGCTCTCCGGCGCGTGCAGGTCCTGCACGCGCAGTCCCGGCTCGCCCTCGGCCGGTGCGCCCAGCACGCCGCGCACGAGGTTGTCCACCAGCAGCGGCCAGGCGGGCTCGCCCGCCACGGGCGAGGCGCCGGCCAGCAGGTCCAGCGCCACCAGCACCGCGCCGTCCCCGGCCTCGCCCACGCAGCCCACGCCCGCGCGCGCGAGCAGCCAGCGCACGCCCTCCTCCGGCACGCCGGGCGGCAGGTCCGGCCGCCACAGGCGCAGGCCCGCCAGCGACACGTCACGCACGAGCGCGGAGGGCGACCGCTGCTCGGGCCCCGCCGGCACCTCGCGCGCCACCTCGCCCGGTGCGGGCACGGCCAGCGCCAGCACCGGGCCCAGCCCAGCGCGGCGCACGGCCGGCAGGCGCGCCAGCGGCAGCACGCGCAGGCCCGCGGGCCCGGAGGCCGGCGCATCCACCACCCCGCCCGCGCCCAGCACGGCCTCGAGCGCCGCGCGCACGGCCGCGCCCAGCGCCGCGGGCAGCGCGGGATCGACCTGCACCGACAGGCGCGCCGGCGCCAGGCCCACGCGATCGTCGGCGGCCAGCGCGTCGCGTGCGGGTGCGGCGTGCTGCAGCCACAGCGACCCCGCCTGCTCCACGCCCGGGCCCGGCAGCGCGAGCGCGCGCACCTCGCCGGGGGCCAGCAGCAGCGGCACCTCGCCCAGCACCCGGCCGTCCTGCGCACCCATGAGCAGGGTGCTGCGGGCCTCGCGCGGGCTGTCGTTGCGCACCAGCACGTGCAGGCCCTGCACATGCTGGCCCTGCGCATCCTGGCCCTGCGCGTGCCGCGCCACGGCCACGAAGCCCACGTTGCCCAGCGTGGCGTCGCCCACGGGGCGCGCCAGCACCTCGCCCTCGGCCACGCGCAGGTCGCTCACCACCAGGGCGCAGCCGGGCGCGCCCGCGCGCGCGGCGGCCAGCAGCGCCTGCGCGCTGGGCCGCGCGAGGCCCTCGCTGCCCGGCCCGTCGGGCACGCGCAGCACCTCCAGCCGGTCACCGGCCGCGAGGCCAGCGCGCACCTCGGCCAGCGCTGCCTCGACGCGCGCCGCGTAGCCCGCCTGGGTGGACGGCACGCCACCCGCGACGACCACCCGCACGAGGCGCCCTGCCGCGGGGCTGCCCAGCACGGGCGTGGCCGCCGCCAGCGCCAGCAGGGCCGCGGCGGCGCAGGCCAGCAGCAGGTCGGGGTCCACGCGCCGCGCCTGTCGCTGCACGGGCAGGGCGGCCTCGCCCTCGAGGAACAGCAGCGAGGGCTGCTCGCGCGCGGGCGGCTGCGGGCGGCGCCGGTAGAGCCAGGCCAGCACGGGCAGGGCCAGCAGCGCCAGCAGGCCCCACGGCGTGGCCAGGCCCGCGACGGCGGCCAGCGCGGCCGGGTGCGGCGCCGCGCTCACCGCGCCTCCCGGCACAGGCGCCGGAGCAGCGCCTCCTCGTCCTGCCCCGGCGCGAAGGGCACGCAGGCGAGGCCCACGGCCTGCGCATGGCGCGCCCACAGCGCAGCATGCGCGCGCGCGCGGCCCGCCACGCGTGCTGCCGCCGCGCGGTCCAGCCGCAGCAGGCGCTCGCCGCCGCCCTCGGCATCGCGCACGCGCACGCTGGCGCCCGGCGCGGGCGCGTGCACCTCGGGCACGCGCAGGTGCAGCAGCAGGCCGCGCACGCCGCGCCCGCCCAGCGCCCGCAGCCCCTCGGGTCCCGCCTGCGAGAGCAGGTCGCTGACGAGCACGAGGCGCGCGCCACGCGGCAGGCGCCGCGCCAGCCGCGGCAGGGCGAGCGCCCAGCCCGCACGGCCCGCGCAGGGCGTGCGCGCGAGGTGGCCCAGCAGGGCGCCGAGGCGGGCGGGCCGGTCGACCTCCACCGGGGGCTCGAGCACGCCCGCCCGCACCACGCCCAGCCGCACGCGCGCACCCGCGGCCAGCTCGACGGCCACCGCCAGCGCCGCCGCGCGCCAGGCCGCCACGCGCCCGCCGCAGGGCCCCATCGAGGCGCTGCCGTCCAGCCACACCTCGGCGCGCGGCTCGTGCTCGGCGTCGAACTCGCGCACGGCCAGCCGGCCCAGGCGCGCCGCCACCTTCCAGTCCAGCCGGCGCGGGTCGTCGCCGGGCCGGTAGGCGCGATGCCCGCGGAACAGGAAGCGCCCGCCCTCGCCGGCCCACGCGGCGCGCCCGCCGGGCAGCCCGGCACGCCCGCGCCGCACGGCCGCCGGCACCGCGCCCAGCAGGCGCAGGAAGGCTGCCGGGAACAGCTCGGGGTCCAGCGCGGGCTCGGGCAGGGCCATGCCCTGCCCAACGGCCCCGGCCCCGCCGGCGGTCACGGCGCCTGGCCCTCGGTGCCGGGCACCGGCCCGCGCACGCGGCCCATCCAGCCCAGCTTCACGCGCAGCGCGTCGTAGAAGCTGCCCGAGGAGACGTGCACGAGGTAGAGCGGCGAGGTCGAGCCCTTGACCTCCACCACGTCGCCGTCCTCCAGCGAGGCCGTGCGCCGCCCGTCCACCACGAGGCCCGCCCCCTTGCCCACCGGGCCCGGGTGCAGCGCCAGCACGCGCTCGCTGGAGAGCACCACGGCACGGTGCGCCAGCGAGTGCGGCGCGATGGGCACCACCACCAGCGCGTGCACGGTGGGCTCCAGGATCGGCCCGCCGGCCGAGAGCGCATGCGCCGTGCTGCCGCTGGAGGTGGCCACGATGAGCCCGTCGCCTGTGATGCCGATGGCCAGCCGCCCGTCGATGTGCACGTCCACGTCCACCATCTGGCCGGCCTCGTCGCGCGCCAGCACCACGTCGTTGAGCGCCAGGCCCTGCTCGATGCGCTGGCCGCGCCGCAGCACGCCCACCGACAGGCGCAGGCGCGGCACGACCGTGAACTGGTCGGCCAGCCAGCGCTCCAGCGCCTCCTCCAGCCCGTCGGGCTCCACGTCGGCGAGGTAGCCGAAGCGGCCGTAGTTCACGCCCAGCACCGGCAGCGGGTTGGTGCCCAGCCGGCGCGCCACGTGCAGGATCGAGCCGTCGCCGCCGAACACCAGCACGAGGTCGGCCTTGGCGCGCGAGAGGTCCACGCGATCGTCCAGGTCCACGTCCAGCAGGTCCACCATGCGCTGCAGCATGGGCCGGTGGCGCAGCACCGCCGCCAGCACGCCCGCCCGGCGCCGGTCGCCCACGACGATCACCTTGGCACGACGCTTGGGCTGGCCGGGGACCATGCCAGCAGCCTACGCGGCCCGGCTGCGGGGCCGCAGCCAGCCGGCTGCCGTGCCCCTGCCCCGACAGGCACCTGCCCCGCCCGGACGGGGTTGGGAGGGGGCCTCCCCGACGGCTACAAGGTCGGCATTC
>JBJTIJ010000265.1:0-1656 GCA_046094945.1 Planctomycetia bacterium
CCAGGGTGACGCCGCCGCGGCCCTGGAGTCCCCCGTGGCCAACCCCTCCGAGAAGAAGCGGCTGCTCCTGACCATCGGCGTGTCGGCCGTGCTGGTGGGCGCGCTCACGTGGCTGATCCTCGAGGACCACGGCGAGATCGAGTCCGTCGAGGCCGAGATCGAGACGCTCGAAGAGCGCATCCGTGCCGCCGACGTCGAGATCAAGCGCACCACCGAGCGCGAGGACAAGGTGGTGGTGTTCCGCGCCGTCGAGAAGAAGGAGCTGGAGATCCTGCCCAACCGGCAGAAGATCGCCGACTTCTACAGCGGCCTGAGCAAGTTCTTCCAGGCCGCGGGGCTGCGCTTCCGTGAGCTGCCCGAGAGCAAGCCCGTGGAGAGCGACCTCGCCAAGGGCATCTTCATGACGCGCTCGGTGGTGGAGGGCCAGGGTGACGCCGCCGCGGTGCTGAAGTTCATCAACATGCTCGAGAACGACCCGCGCCTGGTCTCGGTGCGCGGCCTGAAGATCAGCGCGGCACGCAACCAGCCCGATGACCCGCAGGCGCCCATCCTGCACGACGTGGTGGTGCACCTGGAGAGCTACTACTACGCGCCCACCGGCGAGGCCGCCGCGCAGGTGACCATCCAGGGCGAGGAGCAGCGCCTGCAGTCGGCGCCGGTGAAGGCCGCCATCGCCGCCTTCGTGCCCGAGCGGCCGGCCACCTACGACCTGCGGCTGGCCTCGAGCCGCCGCGACCCGCTGGTGGACCCGCGCGAGCGCCGGGCCAAGGCCAGCGAGGCGGCCGCCGCGGCCGACCTGGCGCGCCAGGAGGGCATCGTGAGCGATGCCGAGGCTGCGCTGGCCGACCTGCAGGAGGTGGAGGAGCGCGGCCGCGCGCTGCTGGCCTCGGGCGAGCTGTTCAAGGGCGATCGCGTCTTCGGCGAGCTCGAGCTGGGCGTCACCGAGCTGCGCGCCCGGCTGGCGCAGGTGCTGCAGATGAAGACCGTGACCAACGCGGCGCTGCTGGGCCGTGTGCAGGCCGTGCAGCAGCGCGTCGAGGAGCTCACCGGCCGGCGCGCCCCGCGCCAGACGGCCGTGACGCGTGCGCTGGCCGAGAAGACGCTCGCCGACATGAAGCGCATGTTCGATGCCGGCGCCTACGGCGACGTGGCCAGCACGGCGCAGGGCTGGACCGAGTACCTGCGCGGCAAGCAGGTGGCGCCCGATGCCGGCGCGACCATCGAGGCCATCGGCGTGCTGCGCGGCCGGGCCCGCATCCTGGCCGAGACCGAGTCCATCTCGGTGGTGGTGACGGGCACGCTGGTCAACGACACCCTGCCCGCCCGCAGCGTGGCCGTGGTCAACGGCAAGCACCGCAAGCCGGGCGAGGCCATCGACGAGGCCGGCGAGGTGCTGGTGCACGCCGTCTACCGCGACCGCGTCGAGTTCGCCTACAAGGGCGAGGTCTTCTCGCGCCCCCGCACCAGCGGCTCGGGCGCTCCCGCCGGCAGCGCCCCGCGCACCGCCCCCGGCGGGCGCCGCTAGGGGATGGGCGCCACGCCCGCCATGCCGGCCAAGGCCGTCGCGTCCCGGGGCTGCCGTTGGGCCCTTGGAAGCCTGACAGCAGCCCACCCCCGGGGCCGCGCTTGGCCGCGACCCCCCGTGGGGCTTTACTT
>JBJTIJ010000266.1:0-31855 GCA_046094945.1 Planctomycetia bacterium
GGCAGAAGCCCCGCCCGCCTGCGCTGGCCCGCGACCTCCACGCCTGGGCCCGTGCGGGCGAGGCGCCCGGCGTGCTGCGCGTGCGGGCCAGCCCGTCCATCGGCGCCTCGCCCGCGTCCCGGTCGCGCGTGGCGAAGACCAGCAGCACGCCGTCGCCGCACGCGCGCAGGCGCCCGACGGCCTGCTCCAGCGTGGCGGGCTGCAGGAAGGTGTCCATGCGCGCCTGCGCCGCTGCGCCGCCCGCGGCCGCCGCGCGGCGCGCCGCGTGCGCGGCGTAGTTGTAGGGGTCGAGCACGCAGGCGGTGGGCTGGCCCGGCTCCAGCAGCCAGTCCAGCCCCTCCTCGACGCGCCCGGCCTGCGCGCAGCGGCGCAGCCCGTCGGGGTAGGACTGCACGGCGTCCCGGTCCAGCTCGACGATGCGCCGCTCGGGATGCACGCCCAGCCCCGCACCCACCTGCTGCTCCAGCGCCAGCCCGCCCGGCGCGGTGCGCCGGTCCTGCCAGGCGGCCAGCACGCGCCGCACGGCCTCGCCGGGCGCCCCGGGCTCGTCGGCCGTGGCCGCCGCCGCCGCGAACGCGACGCTGGCCGGCTCGCCCGCCGCATGCACGTAGCGGCCCCCGTGGCCGTCCACGTGGCGCCAGCCCTGCGCACGCTGCAGCACCTCGGCGCGCGCCGCCGAGCGCACGAGGTCGCCCACGTTGAGGCAGTTGCCTGCCTGCTGGGCACTGCTCCCGTCCATCACGCCCTCCTCCCGGCCCTGCTCGACGGGCCCCCTGCGCCCGCTTGGATGTCCTGGCGCGCCAGCCTACCCCCACCGCCTGCCGCCACCGCCGCGCAGCACCCGCCTCGCGCCCGCACCGATGACAGGTGCGGGGCACGCGGGCGGCTCAGTCCCCCACGCGGCTCCAGAACGAGCGCGGGATGCCGTGCTGCTCGAGGAAGGACACGCCCGCGCAGCCGGGGTCGTCACGCACGGCCGCCTGCAGCAGCGCCAGCACGTCCTCGCCCGCCGCCCCGCCCAGCGCCCGCACGTAGGCGGGCACGGCTGCCGCGTCCAGCGAGATGGCCCACTCGTACTCGCTGCCACCGAGGATGCGCACCACCGTCGGGCCCATGTCATGCCCCTCGATGCACAGGTTGCCCTGCGCGTCGAGCCGTGCGCAGAGGAAGCGCGTGTCCTCGCCCTCGCGCTCCTCGCGCAGGGTCACCGTGCGCCCGCCTGCACCGCCACCCGTCCCATCTTGCGTTCCCATGCAGCACCTCCCTCGCGCCCGCGACATGCTTCCCAGCCGGCCCGCTGCGCAGGGGCGGGCATGCCTCGTTGCAGTCTAGCCCGCGCCGCCCAGCATGGGAAGCCGTGTGCCGCAGGTCGCGCAGGACCGCGGGGCTGGCGAGCATGCGAGCCGGGATCGCGCCGGGACGTGAGCACGTGGCCGGGCACGACAGCCATGGGCCACGGCCGGGCGACTGGGCCGCCGCAGGTCACGGGCACACGCTGCCTGCGCATGCATGTGTGCGCATGCAGGCGCGCGCATGCAGGCGCGCGCATGCAGCCCGCCGACCGCGCATGCGCGCGCGCGACCCGCGCGCAGGAAGAGGCCGCTGCAGAGCCGGATCCCACGGACGGAGGTGTGCGCGGGCCCGCCCTGCTCCGGCGCCACCGGAGGGCGGCTCGTGCGGAGGGAGCGGCACCCGTCCGGAGCCGGCCTCCGACGCCGCGCCACTCCCGCCGCGACGCGGACTCCTCGCCGACGTGCGACTGCGCCTGGCAATCAACACTGGCATCGCTTCGTGCGTGAGCGGGCCTGGCGTAGGCCCAGGCTGCGCATCCACCCGCCCACGCCCATCGAGACATTTCCCCATTTCACCAGAGGGTTGACGGGGGCTCGTCCCTCCTCCGCCGACCGATCAGGCGCTGATCCCTCCGTGCTGCGCGCAGTCGCGACCGTGACGCGCCTCGGACCCGCCGGTTGAACTCGCGCGCGCTCAACTCCTAGGTCGATGCTCAGGTGATGCGGCATCGGCAGGTCCAGGCCGCCGGGGGGAGCCCCACCCTCCAGCGCCAGGACCCCCAGCCTCACGCACCCCCGGTCGTCGCGCAGGGACGCTCGAGGGGACTGGAGCGGGAACGGGAGTGGGGACTGGAGCGCCTGATGGGGTTCGAACCCACGACATTCAGCTTGGGAAGCTGACGCTCTACCAACTGAGCTACAGGCGCACGCGGCGTGCGAGCGTAGCCCCCGTGCGCGGGGCTGTCAACCCGGCCCCCTACCAGCGCACGGCGGCCTGCAGCGAGCGCAGCAGGGCGCGCAGCAAGGGCAGGTCTTGCTCTTGCTGCGCCACGCCGCCCGGGCAGGTCCAGCTCAGGTGCAGCACGAGGTCGTCCACGCGCAAGAAGGCGCTCAGCATGCGAGCCTGCGCGCCCTGGCTGGGATCGGGGTGCGCGCACAGCCAGGCGCGGTCCACGCCGCCGGTGAGCGTGAGCTGTTCCAGCGGCGTGCGCGCGTCGGCGGGCCACAGCTCGTGCCACTCGCGCGCCACGGCGGCCACGTCCTGCCCGGCACGCGGCGGGTGGTGCGCGATGCGCAGCACAGCATCGGGCGGCCCGCCGGCTGCGGGCAGTCGTTCCTCGACGAGCACCCACTCGCCTTGCACGGCATCCAGCGCGGGCGTGGGCGCGAAGCCGGCGGGCAGGTCGAAGGCGACCTGTCGCACGGGGAACCGCCCGTCGGCGGTGGCGAAGAGGTCGTTGAGCTGCACGCGGCGCGTGCCGGCGTGCAGCCCGCGCGTGGGCAGCACGTCCATGCGCGCGGTGACGGCCTCCAGCGTGGTGCCGCCCCCCTTGGCATCGAGGAACACGTAGGCCAGCACCTCGGTGCCCGGCGGCTGGAACAGCAGTCCCTCGCCCGCGAACACGGACTGCGGGCCGCCGTACTCGCCGGGGTGCGTGCTGGTGCGCGCGGTGCGCCAGCCGGCCAGCGTGCGGCTGCCCAGGCGCACCTTGGCGGGCGCCAGCGCCACCGGGCCGCCCATGAGCACCCAGTCCAGCCGGCTGTACTTCTGCGCCAGCGTCACCACGAAGTCGGAGGCCGCGCGGGAGGCGCGGTCGGTGGGCGCGTCGCCCGGCAGCGCAGCGCCCAGCGCCACGCAGCCCAGGTAGAGCATCGACACCGTGCCCGCGCGCGCGTTCATGTACTGCAGCACCTGCCCACGGCCCTCGAGCGTGGTGGCCACCGGGAGGTGGCGCGGGCACTGCAGCCAGAAGTGCGGGCCCAGCGGCAGCACGAGGCTGAGCGTGTCGTCCAGCGCCACGCTGGCCGTGGTGGGCTCGTCACGCAGGCTGGGCGCGGGCGCCGGTGCAGGGGCCGCTGGCCCCGGCTTGCGCTCGGCCTTGCCGCGCGCATGCGCGCCCGCGGGCAGCAGCAGGCCGGCCAGCAGGGCCAGCAGCAGGGCACGCGCGAGCAGGGCGGCAGGGGGCCAGGGCATGCGCCCATCCTCGCGCCGCGTGCGCGGCGCGTCCATCCCCCGTGCCCGGCACCGGACGGGCCCGGCACCGGCCGGGCCGGGCACTGGGCGAGGCGGGGCACTGGGCGAGGACGGGCAGAGGGGACTTCCGCCCCGCCGCGGGCTCAGCGCAGCGGCGTGAGCGCGTCGTTGGCGATCAGCAGGCCCTTGAGGCCTTCCTCGCGCAGCACGAGGTCGCCCTGGCGGCTCACCAGGCGCACGTCGCCGCGCGCGTTCACCTGCACGTCCGTGCCCGTCTCGCGCGTGCGCACGGTGATGCGCTCGGCCTGCACCGTGAGCTCGCGCAGGCGCAGCGTGGCGCTGCCCGTGGCCACGCGCCGCCCGGGCGTGGGCTCGCCCACCTCGGCCGCCTCCAGCTGCACCTGCGCAGCCAGCGCCAGCGGCAGCACCAGCGAGACCTGCGCCGCGTGCAGCGCGGTGGGCTGGGCGAGGAAGCGCTCGTGGGGCGCCAGCGGCGCCGTGCTGTGCCGGGCGCGTGCCGCGGGCACGGCCAGCGGGGCACGCGCGGGCGCGGCACGCAGCGCGGGCGGCGAAGCCGTCGCGGGCGATGCGCTGGCGGCGGAGGCCGCGGCCAGCGCCCCGGGCGGCGCCTGCCGCGCCTGCTCGCGCCCGGGCCCGGCCGCAGGCGCCGGGCGCACCGTGGGCGCCGGCGCCAGCACCTCGCGCCACGGGCCCTCGGGGTCCAGCGAGAGGCTCACGCGGCTGGCGTCCACCACCGGCAGCACGGCATGGCGCTCCACGCTGCAGCCCGCCAGCGCCAGCGCGCAGGCGAGGCAGGCCAGCGGGCGCAGGCCGGCGCGCACGCTCAGCGCGCCTCGCGGCCGGCCTCGGCGGCACGGCGCTCGACGAGGTCGCGGCAGGCGGCCTCGCGCGGGAAGAGCAGGTCCTGCATCTCCGGGTTGCCGCGGCAGGGGCCGCAGTCGGGGCGCTCGCCGCCGGCCTCGCCGCGCTCGAGGCGCTTGAGCTCGGCCGGGGGCGCGATGATGCGCGGGTTGGCCGCCTTGCGCATGATCTTGGGCGTGAGCAGGAACACCAGCTCGCTCTTCTGCTTGGCCTCGCGCTGGCGCGTGAACAGCGTGCCCAGCACGGGCACGTCGCTCAGCAGCGGCGTCTTGGCCTCCTCGCGCACGGTGCGGTTGGTGTAGAGGCCGCCCAGCACCAGCGTGTCGCCGTCGCGCATCGTCACGGTGGTCTTGGCGCGGCGCTTGGTCTGGATGGGCGAGAGGGTGCCGCCGATGCGCGAGGCAAAGCCGGCCAGGCCGTCCACCTTCGGCTCCAGCTCCAGCGTCACGTGCTCGGCGCCCACGTGCAGGGCCTTCACGGTCAGGTCCACGCCCGTGGTGGCCGGCGCCGTCTCGTAGCGCTCGTTGCCGCGGTCGGCGCTGCGCAGCTGGTTGATGTTGATGGTCTCGGAGGTCACCACCTGCGCAGCCACGCCCTGCGTGCACACCACCGAGGGGTTGGAGAGCACCTCGGCCTTGCCGCTCTCCTGCAGCGCGCGGAAGGCCGCGCTGAAGGCGCCGAAGTCCACCGCGTTGGCGCCCACGAAGCCCAGCGCCAGGCTGCTGCCCTGGAAGGGCAGGCCGCCGGGCAGGCCCGAGGCCAGGAACGAGGAGGGCGAGAGCACGCCCTCCACGCCGCGGAACAGCGTGTCGGGGCCTGCGGCGTTGCGGTCCAGCAGGTAGTCGAGGCCGAACTCGAAGTTGGAGTCCCAGGTGATCTCCACCACCTTGGCCTCCACGAACACCTGCGGCGTGGGCATGTCGAAGTACTTGATGGCCTCCAGCGCCATGTCCACGTCCTCGACGAAGCCCTCGAGCAGCACCTGGTTCTGCGCCGGGAAGGGCGTGAAGGTGACCCCGATGCCGGGGTTGTCCTTGTTCTCGAAGGGCAGCTTCATCAGGCGCGCGCTGGCCACGAGGTCGGCCGGCGTCACGTGCTGCGTGGTGTAGAAGTAGACCACCGTGCCGTCGGCGCGGTAGATGACGCCCGTGCCGGCCGCATCGATGCCGCGGTCCTCGGGGAAGGCCAGCAGCGGCTTGCGCTCGGCCGGGGCCGCCGCGGCCGCGGGCGCCGGCTCGGGGGCCTGTGCCGGTGCCGGTGCCGGTGCCGGAGCAGGTGCCGGCGCGGGCGCCGCCGGCGCCGGGTCGTCGGCCTGCGCGCTCGCCATGGCGGCGCCGCCGAGGGCCACGTGCAGTGCCAAGGCCAGCGGCAGGGCCAGCGCCGGCAGCCCCGCCAGCGCGGCCCGCGCCGGGGCCGCCCGCACGGCGCCGGCGGGACCGCCGCGGCGGGCGCTCCCTGCCGGGGCAGCGGCGCGCGGGACGGCGGGCGGGATCGGCGACGTGGGCATGCGAGACCTCCTGGCGTTGCCGGCTCGAGATCGAAGCGCGGGCCCAAGCGCTCCCGCGCGCCACGAGCGTGTGGCCCGGGGCACGCCCGCCGCATGGAATGGCCTCCCGGCCACCCGCGCCGCAGGCCGCGCAGGCCGCGAATCCGCCACGTTCGGCCACACGGCCCGGCACGCCACGCGGGTGGCGGGGCCCGCGCACGGGCCGCCGGCGGGCCGGCGCCGGTGCGTGCCGGGCGCGGTTGCCCCCCACCCTCGCGGGGCTACAATCCGCCCCTTGCCGCGGCCGGGAGGGCTGCGGGAGCGAGCCGCCTCGCCCCCGCCGTGCCCCCGCCTCGCCGGCACGGAGGTGCTGCGATGTCCGAGAGCCACGACGTGGGCCTGATGCCGCGCAGCACCTTCCGGCTGCCGCGCGTGCCCTTCGACTTCCGGGCGCTGGCGCTGGCCATGCTGGGCTTCCTCGTCTACTGGGGCGGCGGCTGGGTGGTCTCGCGCGTGGTCCACGGCGGCAACGGGCCCAGCGTGCCGGGTGCCTTCCTCGACTGGTTCACGGGCCTGCTGCTGGGCCTGGAGCCGGTGGGCGGCCAGCTGCGCGGCTTCCTGGACGCCGTCTTCGGGCTGGGCGGCGGCGCCGGGGCCAAGCCGCTGGAGATCGCGGTGGGCGGCGCCTGGTTCGTGGCCTGCTGGGCCTTCTTCGGGCAGGCCGTGCGCCGCATCGTGGCGCTGCGCATCGCGCGCGACGAGGGCCTGAGCCTGCGCCAGGCGCTGGGCTTCGCGGCCAGCAACTGGGCCAGCGTGCTGCTGGCGCCCGTGATCGTGGCCATCGCCGTGGGCATCTTCTGGGGCCTGAACGCGCTGGCCGGCCTGGCGCTGTCCATCCCCGTGGGCGGCATGCTGCTGTCCATCCTGCTGGTGCCGCTGGCGGCCATCAGCACGCTGCTGATGCTGATGATCGCGCTGGGCGGCGTGCTGGGCTTCCCGCTGGTGGGCGCGGCGGCGGCCTGGGAGCGCAACGGGGCGCTGGACGCCATCAGCCGCTCGTTCTCCTACGTCTTCGCGCGCCCGCTGCAGTACTTCTTCACCACCTTCCTCGTGCTGCTCTTCGTGGGCGTGATCCTGTGGGGCGGCAGCTGGTTCTCGCGCCTGCTGGTGCACAGCGTGGCCTCGGGCACGGTCAACAGCCGCGTCGAGGTGGCGCTGGACGCCCCCGAGCCGGGCACGCGCGCCCACCAGAAGCTGGGCATCGACGCCCAGCAGGACGCGCGCGAGTACCGCCTGCGCACGGGCCTGGACGGCAGCGCGCCGCTGGGCCTGGGCCTCGAGCGCCCCGAGCCGGCGCTGGACGTGCCCGCGCCGGAGCTCGACGCCGGCCAGCGCGAGCGCGAGGCCGAGCTCGCCCGGCTGGCGGGCGAGGTGGGCGCGGTGGCCCCCGGCCGCGGCGGCCGCAGCCAGCCCTTCGTGCGCGACTTCGAGGCCGTGCTGCACGGCCCGGCCACGCACAAGCTCACGCTGTTCATGTTCTGGCTCTTCGTCAACCTCGCCTGGGTGGGCGTGCTGGGCTACGCGCTGTTCTGGTACCTGGGCGCCACCTGCTGCCTCTACGCCGACCTGCGCTACGACGTGGACGGCACCGAGGAAGACGAGATCCACACCGACGAGGACGACGCGGCCCTCGAGGTGGACCTGCCGCCGCTGCCCAGCGTGCCCAGCGGCGTGCCGGCCGACCCGGCGCCCGCGGCGCCTGCCAGCGAGGCCCCGCCCGCCGGCGGCACGCCGCCGGCCGGCGCCTAGCGCGCGCGGGCGGCCGCGGCGAGCGGGGCCGGTCCCCCTCCCCCGGCGGCGGGCTTCGGGGTAGGGTGGCGCCCGGCTCCCGCAAGGGGGCCCTGGAGGCCACCCGATGCCCACTCGTGCTCTCTCGCCCGCCCGCCGCCCGGTGGCCCTGCTCGCCCTGCTCGCCGCCCTGTGTGCGGCCCTCGGGCTGGGCCGGCCGGCGACGGCCGAGAACGCCGAGTGGCCCAAGCTGGCCAAGGAGTTCGCCGAGCAGTTCAAGGCCAAGCCGGGCGTGAGCCTCGAGCAGAAGCGCAAGGCGGTCAACAGCCTGGCCAAGAGCAACGACCTGCGGGCCGTGGACCTGCTGGCGGGCGTGCTCGACGACCAGGAGAAGTACGCCGGCAAGCTGCGCAAGGAGTGGGAAGAGGGCGAGGCGGCCTGGAAGGAGAAGACCGACCGCCTGCAGAAGGTGGTGGACGAGAAGTCGCGCCAGGCCAAGGAGCGCGGCGAGAGCACCGTGAGCCTCACGCCCGAGGAGGCCGAGTGGCTGGGCGCCAACAACCAGCCCGGCAAGATGGAGGAGGCCAAGCGCCAGCTGGGCACCAAGTACCGCAACGTGATGGCCGAGGAGGCGCTGGCCGTGGGCATCGTGCGCGCCATGGCGCGCGTCGTGAACACGCTGGAGGGCGACGAGCTCGACAAGGCCACCGCCAAGGTGGTGGGCGGCGCCACCGCCGCCAAGGACGCGCGCAAGTTCATCTACCTGCAGGGCCTGGGCTACGCCAAGGGCGAGCGCATCACGGCCTTCCTGGAGACCATGACGAAGGACTCGAGCGTGGACCTCGTGCAGGCCGCGCTGGAGGCGCTGGGCCGGCAGAACAGCGAGCGCGGCGCCGACATCCTCATCGCCAAGCTCGACGACACGCGCTGGCAGGTGCGCGCCTCGGCCATCGCGGGCCTGGGCTTCTACCGCAACGGCGCGGTGGTGGGCAAGGTGATGGACGCGATGCTGGAGCGCGCCAAGAAGGAAGACGGCGTGCTGCAGCGCAACTTCTTCGTCGCCATGGCCAAGATCGTGCAGGAGGCCGTGCCCGCCACCATCGAGGCCTGGGAGTCGTGGTGGAAGAGCAACCGCGAGGAGATGATCAAGAAGTTCAGCTCGCGCGAGGGCAACGGGCTGCCGGTGGAGGAGGATCCGCCGGACATGATCGTCGAGACCAACCAGGGCTCGTCGTCCTTCTACGGCATCACCACCACCAGCAAGCACATCATCTTCGTGGTGGACGTGTCGGGCTCGATGCGCGTGGACAGCAAGGACCCCAGCAAGGAGAACCCGGGCCCCGAGGACAAGGCGCGCATCGTGATCGCGCGCGAGGAGCTCAAGAAGGCGCTCCAGACGCTGAGCGCCACCGACACCGACGATCGCGGCAACGCCACCTTCAACATCGTGGTCTTCTCCAGTGACGTCACGGTCTACAAGGAAGGCAAGATGATCGACGCCACGAAGAAGAACAAGGAAGACGCCATGAAGTGGATCGACGAGAAGGTCGTCGCCGAGGGCATGACCAACATCTTCGACGCCATGGAGCAGGCCTTCAACATCATCAGCGCCACCAGCGACGCCAAGAACCTCAAGAAGGGCGCCGACACGATCTTCCTGATGACCGACGGCGCGCCCAACCGCGGCAAGTTCTTCGAGCCCGACCTGATCGTGGCCGAGGTGAAGAAGCTCAACGCCAAGCGCAAGATGACCATCCACACCATCGGCGTGGGCGAGGGCCACGACCCGCGCCTGCTGCGCGAGCTGGCGGCCACCAACGGCGGCCAGTACCTGGCGCGCTGAGCCGGGCTGCGGGCGCGGCGCGCTGCCGCGCCCGCCTGCGCCGGGCCGCTCCATCCCGCGCGGGCCCGGCGCGCGCCGGCCGCCAGCGCGCGGCGGCGGGCCTGCCATGCCTGACCGCAGCGCGGCACGAGGCCCTGGCCCGTGCGGCGAAGGCCCTGGGCCGGCAGGGCGCAGGCGAAGCGACGCGACGCGACGCGATGCGGGGCAGCATGGTGCAGGGCGACGCGGTTCAGGGCGTCGCGGTGCACGGCTTCACGGTGCACGGCTTCGCGGTACACGGCGTCGCGGTGCGGCACGACACGTCGGCACGCCGCGCCGCGCGAGGCGGGCTGGTTCGGGCCACGCCGCTGCCCGCCACGTTGCTGCCAGCCGCGCTGCAGCCAGCCTCAGGGCGCCAGGCGACGCGGCCCCCGCCACCGCGCACGCCACCGCACATGCCAGCGTGCGCGCCGCTGCACGTGCAGCGGCAGGCGCAGGCCGGCCTGCCGCCGCGCGCGCGGGCGCCCGCACGTACGTCATGCCCTGGCGGGCACGCGCTGGCGGCCACGCCCTCCCGGAGGCGGGCTGGGCCCGCAGGTGGCCTGCGCCCGCAAGCGACGCGCGCCAACGCAACGGGCGGCGCCTGCGTCACCGCATGCGCCGCCCGCAGGGGAGGGACGGGAAGCCGCCGGCTGCGCGGCCTAGGCCTCGACGCAGAGCTCGGCGACGCGCTCGCTGTGCTCGTCGCGCAGGCGCTTGATCACCTTGCTGTGGATCTGGCACACGCGGCTCTCGGTCAGGCGCAGCATCTCCGCGATCTCGCGCATGCTCAGGCCCTCGTAGTAGTAATAGCGCATCACGACCTGCTCCTTCTCGGAGAGGCCCTTGAAGAGCAGGTCGCGCACGTCGCGGCGCTGCTGGCCCGCGCGCGGGTCCTCGCCGCGCTCGTCGCCCACCACGTCGATCATGCGGCTGCCGACGCCCTCGCTGTCCTCGCCGTGGTCGTCGGTGAGCGAGAGCATCGAGGTGGGGCTGGCTTCCTTGCGCAGCTCCTCGTAGGCGGGCATGTTCATGCCCAGGGCCGCGGCCATCTCGGGGGCGGTGGGCTCGCGGCCCAGCTCGCCGTAGAGGCGGCGCATGGTCTTGTCCACCAGGTTCACGCGCAGGCGCACCAGCCGCGGCACCCAGTCGTGGGTCCGCAGCTTGTCGAGGATGGCGCCGCGGATGCGGCTGGTGCAGAAGGTCTTGAACTGGAACCCGCGCGCGGGGTCGAAGTGGTCGATGGCCTCGATGAGGCCGAAGGTGCCCATGCTGACCAGGTCGTCGGTCTCGACGCTGGCCGGCAGGGTGCTCGACATGCGCTCGGCGAGGTACTTCACCAGCGGGAAGTAGGCCTCCACCAGCTGGCGCTTCACCTCGGGGGAACGCTCCTGGATGTAGGCGTCCCAGAGGTGCTTGACATCCACGTCACGGATCTTCTTCATCGGTGTGCTCCCTGCTGGGAAGGGCCTGCAAGCCCTGCCCACCTTCCTTGTTCGCTCGTCCACCGTCGGATGCGCGACGGCCGGAGCGAACCCCACCGGTTGGCAGGGAGCACACCGTCCAGATCGCACGGCTTGGCAGCTGGCTGTCACGGGGGTGAGCCCATGACCCTGTAGCTTTGCGTCGCCCGCTTGCGCGGGGTTTGCCCGTTCATCCGCGCGGATGGATCAAAGATCCGGGCGGCCATCCCGGCCTCCCGGCACCTCGGCAAGCGCGAACGCTCACTCAAGCGCAAGAGGACCGTACCCCACGTCCATGAGGTGGCAACCGCGACGGGGAGATTTTTCGACGCGGATTCGTAGACTGCTGTTCGGGAGCCCTGCCAAGGCCATTTCTGGCCTCCGCAGGGCCTCCTGGGCCGTGGCCGGCTCAGAGGCGGTAGGTGTCGGGCCGGCGCTCGGCCAGCAGGTCGTTGCCCGAGGCGATCACCTTGCGGCGGGCCCGGGCCGGGTCCACCTCGGCCAGCAGCAGCGCCGGCTGGGCGGCCGGCGCGCGCGCCAGCTCCTCGCCGCCGGGGCCCAGGATCACGCTCTGCCCGGTGAAGGCCAGGGGCGGGCGCGGCGGGCGGTGCTCGCGCCCCACGCGGTTGGCCGTCACGGCGTAGACGCCGTTCTCCAGGCAGCGGGTCACCATGGCCGCCTGCCCGTGCGGCAGCACGAGGTTGCTGGGATGGGCCAGCAGGTCGGCGCCGGCCAGCGCCAGCGTGCGCGCCGCCTCCGGGAAGCGCCAGTCGAAGCACACCATCACGCCCACGCGCAGGCCGCCATGCTCGAGCACGGGGAAGGGCCCGGGGCCCGCGTCGAACACCTCGCGCTCGAAGCCGAAGAGGTGCACCTTGCGGTACGAGGCCAGCGGGCGGCCGGCGGCATAGACGGCGGCGGCGTTGTAGAGGCGTGCGCCGTCGCGCTCGACGTAGCCCGCGACGGCCATGCCGCCGGTGCGCGCGCTGAGCGCGGCCAGGAAGCGCGCGGTGGGGCCCTCCCCCATGCGCTCGGCGAGGCCCTCGGCCTCGGCGCGGTCGCGGAAGCAGTAGCCCGTGGCGCACAGCTCGGGCAGCACCACCAGCGCGGCCTCCACGCCCGAGAGCGCCCGCGCGGCCGCGGCGAGGTTCTCCTCGACGCAGCCGAAGGCCGGCTCGGTCTGCAGGGCGGCGACGCGCAGCATGCGGCGATGGTAGTCGCGCGCGGGCGCGGCTCAGCGCTCGCGCGGGCCCTCGCCGCGGCGCGGGCCGCCGGGCAGCGCGCCCGGGGCCGGCGGCTGCGGGCGCTCGGGGCCCCGCCGCGGCAGCCCGGCGCGGCGCAGGTCGCGCGGCAGCGACTGCTCGAGCCAGGCGCGCAGCGCCTGCGCGCGGGCCTCGCCGGCGGCACGCGCGGGCAGGGCCTCGAAGGTGGCTGCCGGCATGCCCAGCTCGCCCACCAGCGCCGCGCGCAGCAGCAGGTCGGCCGGCGCCTGCAGCGCGGGCTGGCCCGCGATCCACGGCGCGGCAGCCTCCAGGCCCATCACGGCCTGCAGTGCCTGCAGCCGGCGCAGCTTCTCGCCCTCGTGGCGCTGGGCCGCCTCGGCGCCCTCGCCCACCAGCGTGGCCAGCGCCTCGGCGCCGCGCGCCTCGCCCGCGCTGCGGAACTCGGCCAGCGTCTCGGCGTAGGCGGCCGGCGCCAGCGCCGCCAGCCGCGCGCCCAGCGCCAGCCGCCCGCCCTCGCCGCCCGGCGGCGGCGGCTCGGCCGCGGCCGCCAGCGTGCGGCCCAGCAGCACGCGCCGGCGCAGGTCGGCCAGGCCGCGCGCTGCGTCGGGGTCGGCCAGTGCGCGCGCGCGGGCGCGCTCGAAGTCGGCGCGCCACGGCTCGGGCGTGCCCGCGGGCGGCTGCCAGGCGCGCACCTGCTCCTCGGGCTGCGCCTGCGCCGCACGGCGCGCGAAGCGTGCGTGGAAGGCCAGCGGCCAGCTGCTGGCCTCCAGCGGGGCCAGCGCGGCGTGCGTGCGCAGCGCCTCGGGCAGGTCGGCCCACGCGCGCGCGCCCAGCGCGCGGATGGCGCGGCCCAGGCCCTCGGCCAGCGGGCGGCGCTCGCCCAGCCCGCGCCAGGCCTGCTCGCGCTCGGCCAGCTCGCGCGGCTCGACGCCCGCGGCACGCGCCGCGTCCAGCCTGCGCTCGACCAGCGTGCGCTGGGTGGGCGTGAGCCCGCGCAGGCGCTCGACGTTGCGCACCACCTGCTCGCGGCGCTCGGCCGGCAGGCTGGCCAGCCCCGGCAGGCGCTGCTCGAGCACGCGCCGCTCGTCGGGCGTCAGGCGCGCCAGCGGGTCGGCCTCCTGCGCGCGCAGCGCCGGGGCCGGCAGCCACGCGGCCAGCAGCGCGGCCAGCGCCAGCAGCAGCACGCGGGCCGGGGTGGACGGCAGGCGCACCTAGCCCCCCAGGCTCGCGTCGGCCAGCAGGTCGGGGTCCTCGGCCAGCAAGGCCTCGAACTCGGCATCGCTCAGGGCCAGCAGCGCCTCGAGGCTGCCGTGCTGCACGAGGTCGAGGTCGATGGCCGCCAGCGCCGGGGCCTCGGGCGCGCGCGCGCTGCGCACCGCCAGGCCCACGCCGGCGCCCAGCGCCACCAGCAGCGCGGCTGCCGCGGCCAGCACCGGCGGGCGCTGCCACAGGCGCAGGCGGCGGCGGCGCACGCCGGCCGCCTCCAGCACGCGCGCGCTGAAGCCCGGCGGCACGGGCTCGTCGCCGTAGCGGCCCAGCAGCTCCCACGTGCGGCGGTCGTGCTCGAGCGCGCGCAGCGCATCGGGGTGCGCGTCCAGCCAGGCCACGACGGCGCGCGCGGTGGCGTCGTCGAGCTCGCCGTCGCGGTAGGCGGCCAGCAGTGCGTCGCGCTCCGGCGGTCCCAGGCTGTCGATGTCGGTCATTGGTCGTCTCCAGCGGGGACAGGGCCGGGTGCGGCCAGGTCGGCCAGCACGCGGCGCAAGCGGTCACGGGCACGCATCAGCAGCGACTTCACGGCCGGCACGCTGGTGCCCATCACGGCGGCCACCTCCTCGTGCGAGCAGCCGTGGAAGCGCGAGAGCACGGTGGCCAGGCGCTGCTGCTCGGGCAGTTCATCGACGGCGGCGCGCACGCGCGCGCCCACCTCGGCGGCGCCGTCCACGGCGGGCTCGGGCGGCGGGCTGGGGTCGGCCACGGCGGCGCCGCGCGCGGCCTGCTCGCCCTCGTCGCCCTCGCCGCCGAACACGGCCGTGAAGGAGCCCACCAGCCGGTGCTTCTGGCTGCGCAGCTTGCGGATCTCGTTGAGGCAGGCGTTCACGGCGATGCTGTAGACCCACGTCTTCACCTGCGCTCGCGGCTGCCAGCCGTGGCGCGCGCGGTAGATGCGCACGAACACGTCCTGGGCCACGTCCTCGATGCCGGCGTAGCGGCTGCCGAGGTAGCGGCGCACCAGCGAGAGCACGAGGCCCTGGTAGGCATGCACCAGCACCTCGAAGGCGGCGTCGTCTCCTTCCTGGATCCGGCGCATGAGGTCCTGGTCGGCGTCGGGAGCGCTCATGGACGTGGATCCACCGCTTCCAACCCCGGCCGGCCCCCACGGGTCGCACCCGGCGCCCCGGCCCGGCGCCGGCCCCGGACGCAGCCCGCCTCGCAGGCGGGCGCCAAGGCCATTTCTAGACCGATCGGTCTAGTCACGCCCGTCGCCCGGCGGCTGCTCGGGGGGCCCGAAGCGCCCCGGCGGCCACAGCCGCCACACCACCGGCCCCACCAGCTGGGCCAGCGGCACGTCCCCCACCTCCTGGAAGCGGCTGTCGCGGCTGTCGGCCGTGTTGTCGCCCAGGCAGAAGACGGCCGCCTCGCCCACGCGGTGGGCGGCCTCGCGCGGGCCCAGCGCGCGCCCGTCGCGCGGCACGGCCAGCGCGCCCTCGGCGCCCCAGTGCTGGTCGCGGTCCACCGCCAGCGCCAGCGGCCGTGCCCCGCCGGCGAGCACGAAGCCGAAGTCGGCCGCCTCCGCGGGCACCTCCACCTCGCGCTCCACGCGCAGCGCCCCGGCCCGCGCCTGCAGCACGCCGTCCACCAGCGCCAGCGACAGGCGCACGCTGCCGGTGCCGGTCGCGCCGCGCAGCTCGGCCAGCACGGCCTCGCCCGCGGCGTCCTGCCGGCGCAGCACGGCGTGCCCGGCGCCGTCGAGGTCGAGCAGGAAGCTGACCGCGCCCGGGCGGGTGGCGCCACGCGCCAGCCGCAGCCGGGCCCATGCGCCCGGCTCGGGCAGGCTGGCGTCCAGGTCCACGTAGAGGTCCTGCAGCTCGAAGCGCCGGCTGGGGTCGTGGCCCGGCGCCCAGAGGCGGTCGCCGGGCCGCACCCACGCCTCGCGCGTGCCGCCCTCCTCGCGCGCCAGGCCCCAGCCCGCCGGCGTGCCGCGCGTGAAGTCCCAGCGCCCCACGCGCGCGCGCAGCAGCGCCGAGAGCGCCGCCGGCTTGCGCAGCAGGCGCCCGTCCACGTAGAGGTCGCCGTGCCACAGCGCCAGCTCCTCGCCGGGCAGGCCCACCACGCGCTTGACGTAGGTGGTGCGCGGGCCGTCCTGCCCCGGGCGCTGGTAGGTGACGATGTCCCAGCGCGCGGGCAGGCGCTGGCCGCCCAGCTTGCTGACCACGAGGCGGTCGCCCAGCTGCAGCGTGGGCAGCATGCTCGCCGAGGGGATCACGAACACCTGCAGCACCCACACGTGCAGCACGGCGTAGAGCAGCGCCGCGCCCACGATCCACGGGCCCTCGTGCAGCAGGAAGCGCAGCAGGCGGCCGCTGGCGCCCTGCGCCAGGTGCACGGCCGGGCGGCCGCGGCTGGCGCGCTCGAGCTGCGCGCGCAGCGTGCCCAGCGTGCCGGCCTCGCGCACGGCGCCCTGCGCCTCCAGCGCGGCCAGGTGCGCCTCCACGTCGGCGGCCACGCGCGCGCGCAGGGCGGGCGTGCGCACGCGTGCCACGGCGCGCTCGACAGCCGCGCGCGGCACGGGCGGCAGCCCGGCGCCGGGCACGGCGGCCGGCAGCCCGTCGCCTGCGCGCGCGTAGCGGCACAGGCCGCGCGCCCCCGCGCCGCCGGCCTGCACGCGCCCGGCCGCCTCCAGCTCGAGCAGCAGCGGGTGCAGCGCGCCTTCCTGGCCACGCAGCGCGGGGCCCAGCGCCGACCGCGCCGCCTCCAGCAGGTCGAGCACGTCGGCCGGGCCCTGCGCAAGGCGCGCCTCGAGGGCCGCGGCCAGCGCCTGGTCGCCGGCACCCTTCATGCCAGCAGCGCCACCACCACCACCAGCGCCACCAGCACCAGCAGCAGCAGGATGCCGGTCACGGGCGGCCCGCCGCCGTCCTCGCGCGCCGGCGAGCCGGCCGGCTGGCCGTCGAGCAGGTCAGTGACCACGTAGGCCTCGTAGTCCTCGTCGGTGAGGTAGCCCAGCGGCTTGCCGTCGTCTTCCTCGTCGTCCTCGCCGGCGGCACGCTCGCGCTCGGTGACCGAGTCGCCCTCCTCCTGCACGTCGTCGTCGTCGTCGTCGTCGTCCAGCGCCGGGTCCCAGCCCGCGTCGTCGTCGTCGTCCTCGTCGTCGTGGCCGGGCATGCCGTCGGCGCCGGCCTAGGCGCTCTCGGCCGCCGGCAGGGCCCGCCGGTCGCCGTGCGCGAAGAAGCGCTGCCAGGTGGGACGCTGCTCGAGCGAGGCGGGGTCGAGGCCGCCCGGCCAGCGCGGCGCCACGGGCACGCTGTGCAGCACCAGGCCGCAGTCGCGCGCACTGCGGTTGGCCTTGCGCGCGTTGCAGCGGAAGCAGGCCGTGACGCAGTTCTCCCACGTGGTGGCGCCGCCGCGCGAGCGCGGCAGCACGTGGTCGATGGTGAGCGCCTCGGGGCCAGGCCGGGCCTGGCAGTACTGGCAGCGGTAGCCGTCGCGGCGGTAGACGTTGCGGCGCGTGAAGGCCACGGGCCGGTCGGGCACGCCGTTGTAGCGCAGCAGCACCACCACGTCGGGCAGCGGCAGGCGGAAGCCCACGCACTGCAGGGCATCGCCCTGCTGCGGGCCGCGCTCGACCCAGTCGTCCCAGCCGGCCACCTCGTAGGTCTCGGGGTGCACCGCGCCGGCCGCGCCGCGTGCCATGAGCAGCACCGCGCGACGCACGCTGGTGGTGCTGATGGGCAGCCACGAGCGGTTCAAGACGAGGGAACGACGATCCAGCACGCGGGCAGGATACCGGGGGGAGAGCCCCGCACCCTTGCACCCGTGCCCCCCTGCCTCGCGCGCTGCGCCCGGCGCGCTGCGCCCTGCGCCCGGCGCGCAGCGCCCGGCACCCTGCGGCCGGCACCCTGAGGCCGGGACCCTGCGCCCTGCGCCCCGTGCCGGCGCGCGGCCCTCAGGCGCGGTAGGCCTCCTCGATGAGCCCGGCGTGGCGCTCGGCCACCACGTGGCGGCGCACCTTGAGCGTGGGCGTGAGGCAGCCGCCGGCCACGTCCAGCGCCGCCGGCAGCAGCGCCACGCGGGCCACGCGCTCGAAGGGCTTGAGGCGCGCCGTCAGGCGCACGGCCTCGGCGCGCAGCGCCTCGCGCGCCTCGGGGCGCGCGGCCGCCTGCGCCGGCGGCAGCGGCGCCGGCCAGCCCAGCGCCTGCGCCAGCTCCTCGGCGCGCGGCAGCACCAGCGCGGCCAGCACCTTGCGGTCCTGGCCCACCACCACCACCTGCTCCACCAGCGGCGAGGAGAGCAGCGCCTCCTCCACGCGGCTGGGCTCCACGTTCTCGCCGCCGGAGAGCACGATGGTCTCCTTGGCGCGGCCGCGGAAGCACAGGTCGCCGGCCGGCGTGAACGCGCCCAGGTCGCCGGTGTTGAACCAGCCCTTGGCATCGACGGCGCGCGCGGTGAGCTCGGGCTCCTTGAAGTAGCCGCGCATCACCTGCGGCCCGCGCGTGAAGACCACGCCCGTCTGGCCGGCCGGCAGCACCCGCCCGCTCTCGGGGTCGCGCACCTCCAGCTCCACCTCCGGCACCACGCGCCCGATGCTGCCCACCACGTTGCGGTGCGGGCTGCGCAGCGTGAGCACCGGGCTGGTCTCGGTCAGGCCATAGCCCACCAGCACGGGCAGCTCGATGGCGCGGAAGAAGCGGTCGATGTGCAGCGGCATGAGGCCGCCGCCGCTGATGGCGCCCTTGAGGCGCCGGCCCACCAGCCGGTGCAACTTGCGGAAGACGAGCAGGTGCGCGAGGCGGTCCAGCGGAAGCGCCAGGCCCGCCAGCGCCAGCGCGCCCAGGCGGGCCAGCGCCTCCACGGGCGCGGCCGGCGGGTGCCACTGCAGGGCGTGGCCGCGCGCGCGGTCCCAGGCGAAGGCGCGCGCGCTGGCCACCGCCGTCGCGCCGCGGAACAGGCCGCGGCGCAGCGCGCTGCCCTCCTCGAGCGTCTTCTGCACGCGCTGGTAGACGGTCTCCCAGATGCGCGGCACGCTGGGCACGAAAGAGGGATGCACCGAGGCCAGGTCGTCGCGGAAGTGGCGCTGGTCGGTGTAGGCGAGGCAGCAGCCCTGCGTGAGCGCCACGTACTCGACGATGCGCTCGAAGATGTGCCAGGGCGGCAGCAGCGACAGGAACACCTCGTTGTCGTCGATCTCCAGCAGCGCCGGCAGCACGCGCAGCTGGTGGGCGAAGTTCGACTGCGCCAGCATCACGCCCTTGGGCCGGCCCGTGGTGCCCGAGGTGTAGATGATCGTGGCCAGGTCGTCGAGCTGCACGCGCGCGGCGCACTCGGCGAAGGAGGGCCCGCCCTGCCCCTCGCGCAGCAGGTGCTCGCTGGTGCGGCCCGGCGCGCCCTCGGGGTCCAGGCACACGATCTCGCAGAGGCCCGGGTGCAGGTGGCGCACGGCCTCCAGGGCCTGCGCGGCGCGCGCGCCGTGCGCCAGCACCGTGCGCACGCCCGCGTGCGCGAGCAGCGGCATGAACTCGTCGGCCGGCGTGTCGGTGCCGCGCGGCACCGAGACGGCCCCGGCCGCCGGGGTGGCCAGGTCGGCCGCGATCCAGCGCCGCGAGTTGTCGGCGTAGAAGCCCACCGGCTCGCCGCGCGCCACGCCCATGCGCGCCAGGCCGCCGGCCAGCGCCGCGGCCTGCTCGAGCAGCGCGCCCATCGTGACGGTGCCGCCGCGGTCCTGCAGGGCCAGCTTGCCGGGCGCCCGGGCGCCGGCCTGCGCGAACCACGCGGGCACCGTGGGCACCGGCGGCGGCGGGTGCACGTGGGCCACGGCCTAGGACCCGTCCGCGTCGCTGTAGCGGAACACCTGCGGCTTGGCGTTGGGCTGGCCCGAGTTCATGCGCACCTCGACCAGCCCCGTCACCAGCGCCTCGGGCACGAGGAAGGCCTGCCAGGTCCAGCCGCGCACGTCGCGCAGCACCACCTCGTAGGCCAGCCGCTCCTGCCCGCGCAGCTGGATCAGCAGCGGACGCACGCTGTCGGGCCGCACCAGCGCATCGCTGGGCAGCCCGAAGCTGTTGAGCGGGTAGAGCAGCGCCTGCTCGAAGAGCGGCGTGGCCGCGCCGCAGGGCGCACCCGCCGGCATGTGCCGCTCGCTGGCCGCCAGGTAGGGCGGGTGGCGGCGCAGGCTGGTGCGGTCGCCCAGCTGGGCCGGGCCAGAGGCCGGCCGCAGCACCACGGCCTCGGGCCGCACGCGGATGCAGGGCGCCTCGCCCGGCGCCTCGCGCGCGAAGACCTCGATGCTCTCGCCGGGGCGCGCGTCCAGCATCGGGTTCTTGAGATCGAAGGTGTCCACCTCGGCCACGCCCTGGCGGCGCCGCAGCGAGGCGTTCACCCACAGCAGCACCACCGCCATCACCAGCAGCGAGGAGATGGTGACCCACTCCACCCACGAGCTGCTGCGCGGCCGGCCGGCGCCCGCGGCCGCTGCAGCCCCTGCGCCCGCGCCGCCCGGCGTTGCGCCCGCGCCCGCCATGACCTCTGCCGAGGGCTCGAGCACCGGCAGCGGGGCGTCCAGCGGCGCGGCGCGTGCCGGCCCGGGCGCGCCTGCCGGCGCGGGCGCAGGAGCCGGCGCGGGCGACGACGACGGAGCCGGGCCCCCGGGGGCGTCGGGCGTCGCGGGGGTGTCGGGCGTCTCGGGGCTCACGAGCCGCCTCCCCGCCCGCCCACCAGCGTCCAGGTGCGGCCGCCACGCGTCCACTCCACCAGGCCGAAGACGGGCGCCTGCTCGTGGAACCAGCACAGCACGCCATCGGCCTCGGGCGGCAGGCCCGGGTCGACCGCGTCCACGCGCCAGCAGCGCTGCTGCTTGCCGTGCACCACGCGCTGGTCGCGGCGGATGCGCGCCCACACCCACAGGCGGTCGTAGCCCTGCGGGTCCTGCGGCGCCATGAGCGGGAACCAGCCGTGGCGCAGCACGTCGTGCTCGTAGACCATGTCGCCCCAGCGCGGGTCGGCCAGCTGGCCCGACTTGTCGTAGAGCCGGCGGCGCACCATCACGCGCTGCTGCTCGCCGGCCGAGGCGTCGGTGCGGCGCTCGACGGTCCACACGAGGCGGTTGCCGTCCTGGTCGGTGTAGACGGCCTCCTCGCCCACCTGCGCGTTGGCCACCAGCTGGCCCACCGCGAAGGCCTCGCCCGCCCGCGCCTGGCGCGCCCCGCCGCCCTCGTGCCACAGCACGGGGATGGCCAGCGCCACGACCAGGCCGGCCAGGAGGAGGATGAGCGCGCGCATCGGGCTCCGCGGGCCGGGAAGGCCCGGATTCTACGGCCCCCTGCACGCTGCACCTTGCGCTCCGCGGCCGCTGGCGCCTGCCGGTGCCGCACGCAACTGCCCCCACGCCCGCCCGGCGGGCCGGGCCCCTGCAGGCCCACCCCAGCAACCCGGGCGCCGCGCGCGAGGCCGCTGCCGCCCGGCCCTCGGCAGGGCACGGGGCAGGGCACTCGGCAGCCGGCCACCCAGCCCACGGGAGGCGACGGGAGGCCCGGGCGGGCAGGCGTGAATCTCGGGCCGTCCCCGGGCCATCGGTATCCTGTCGCCCTTCCCCCCGGAGCCCGTCCATGGCCGCAGGCACGATCGCCCTCACGGACACGAACTTCGACGCCGAGGTGATGCAGAGCAGCGTCCCCGTGCTGGTGGACTTCGGCGCCGCCTGGTGCGGGCCCTGCCGCGCGCTGGCCCCCATCGTCGAGGAGCTGGCCAAGGAGTACGCCGGGCGCGTGAAGGTGGCCACGGTGGACATCGACAAGGCCAGCGCGGTGGCCGGCAAGTTCTCGATCATGAGCGTGCCCACGCTGATCTTCTTCAAGGGCGGCAAGCCCACCGACAAGGTGATCGGCTTGAAGCCCAAGGCCGACCTCAAGGCCCGCATGGACAAGCTGCTGGCCTAGCGCTCAGCGCGCGGGCCCGGGCGGCCGGGCCACGTAGCTGCCGCCCGAGTCGCTGGCCACCTGCTCGAGGGCGTCGCGCCAGCGGCGCGCGATGTCCTCGGCCCCCACCGCCACCACGTCGATGCGTGCGCGGCGGAAGCGGTTGGCGCGCAGCAGCTCGGCCCGCAGGTCGGTCTTGGTGAACCACTGGCCGGCGCTGGGCGCGCCGTCGCTGAGCACCACCAGCGTGTCCACCTCGGGGTCGGACAGGCCCCAGGCGATGCCGTCGTAGAGCGCCGTGCGGCCGGCAGGCCGGCGCGCGCGCACGAAGCGCAGCAGGGCCTCGCGCCGCACGCTGTCCAGCGGCAGCGCGCGCGGCAGCGCCGCCTCGACGCGCTCGTGGAACACGGCCAGGTTGACGTGCGCGCCGCCCAGCGCGGCCAGCGCACGCTCGAGCTCGTCCACGACGCCCTCCCAGCGCGTGCGCCCGTCGCGCGTGAGCGAGCCCATGCTGCCCGAGGCGTCCAGCACGAAGGCCACGTGGCGCGAGCGGATGGTGAGGCCCAGGAAGCGCGCCTCCACCGTGCGCGTGCCGGCGGGCGGCGGCAGCGGGCGCGCGCCCGCGCCCTCGGGCAGCTGCGCCGGGTCGAAGCTGCGCCCGTCGCCCTCCAGCCACGTGCGCCAGGCGCGCGCATCGGACTCGAAGGGCAGGCCGGTGAGCGCCAGCAGCGCCGCGCCGGCGGCCTCGGCCACGCGCACGCGCGGGTCGGCCAGCGCGCCCACCAGCGGCGCCAGCACGGCGCGCGAGCGCACCCGGCCGGCGCACGCGGCCGCCGCCAGCCGCACGCTCCACGAGGCATCGCCCAGCGCCGCGGCCACGCCCTCGGCAGCCCCTGCCGCGCCGCCCGCCGCGCCCTGCGCCACCAGCACCTCCAGCGCGGCCAGCCGCACGCGCGCGTCGGCATCGGCCAGCGCCGGGGCCAGCGGCGGCGGCGGCTCGCCCGCAGGGACGCCAGCGCCCACCGGGCCGGCAGCGCCCGCGGACGGCCAGGCCGCCCAGGCCTCGGCGCGCACGGCGGGGTCGGGGTCGGCGGCGGCCGCGCGCAAGAGCTCGCGCGCCGCGGGCGCGGGATCGTCGGCCAGCCAGCGCAAGGCCTCGATGCGCACGGACGGCGCAGGGTCGCGTGCCGCGGCCGCAAGGCCCGCCTCGCCGGCGGGGTCGAGCCACAGCACGTAGGCCTGGCAGGCCTCGCGGCGGGCCAGCTCGGAGCGCCAGCGCGGCGCCTCGGCGGCGATGCGCTGGCGCGCGCGCGGGTCGTCGAGCGTGCCCAGCACGCCTGCCACCGCCCGGCGCACGTAGGGATGGGCGTCGGAGAGGCCCTGCTGGAGCAGGGCCAGCACCTCCGGGGCCGCGCTGCCGGAGAGGCGCCGGTAGGCCGAGGCGCGGGCCGAGGGCGAGGGGTCGCGCAGCAGCCGGCGCAGGGCCGGCAGGTCGTCGGGGGCCGCCTCGGCACAGGCCGTGGACAGCCCCGCGCGCCCCCCTGCCGGCCCTCCCAGCGGCAGCCAGCCCAGCATGAGCAGCCCCAGCACCAGCAGCCCCTGCACCCGCACCCCCCGCAGCAGCCCTCGCCGCGCCAGCCCGCCCCGTGCCAGCCATGCGCGTGCCAGCCATCCCCTTGCCAGCCATGCGCGTGCTAGCCATCCCGGTGGCCGCAACCCGACGGGCCGCGGCACTGGCGCGAGCTGGCCCCGTGCCGGCGGAGTGCGTGGAAGGCCGCGCACGAGGGCAGCGAGGACGGGCATGGGCGCGCTCCAGCAGGGTGGCAGGCCCTCCTCGCGTGCCGCCGCCTGCCGGTCACGCGGGCGCACCCTGCGCCCGGCGCGCAGGCCCGCTGTCCCTGCCGGGCAGTACAACGCGCGCCCAGCAGGAGGCCGTGACGCACGGTCGCGGCCCCGCCGCGGCCCCGCAGGGCCCTCCGGCGCATTCCCGCGCGTTCCCGCTCCCGGCCGGAGCCCCGCATGCTGCCCACCAACTTGAGCCCGCTCGAGATCTTCGACGTGGGCATCCACAGCGAGTCGCTCGCCTTCCGCATGTACGACACGCTCGCGCGCCGGGTCGAGATCGCCACGCTGCAGGCGCGCCTCTCGCAGCTCAAGAAGGACGAGAAGGACCACCGCAAGACGCTGCGCGCCCACCGCCGCTCGATCTTCGGCCAGGCGCCCGTGACCGTCACCGAGGCCGACGCCGACGCCATCTTCGGCGGCAGCGTGGTGCCCGAGATCCGCGACACCGAGTCGCTGGTGCAGGCGCTCTACGCCGCGGTGCGCTTCGAGGAGTACGGCGCCTACTTCTACGACCGCCAGCGGCACAAGATCCCCAACCGCGAGGCGCGCATCTTCTTCGAGGTGCTGGCCAACGAGGGCACCTACCACGCGGGCATCCTCAACCAGCAGATCGAGGCCGTGCGCAGCCTGCAGGTGCGCATCGACCCGCGCGGGCGCACGGTCGAGGCCTGAGACACGCGCCTTGGCCTGAGCCAAGGCATGGCGCGCGCGACGGCCGGCCCGCGCCATCCGGCCCCGCCGCCGTGCAGGCCTGCGTGCAGGCCCCCGTCCACGCCTGCGTGCAGGCAGCCACACAGGCTGCCGTGAGGCCCGCGGCCTGCGGCCCGCTAGCCTCGCGGGCATGAGCACGCCCGCCTGGGTCTTCTACGACGGCACCTGCGGCTTCTGCCACGGGGCCGTGCGCTTCTGCCTGCGGCGCGACGTGGACGGCTCGCGCTTCCGCTTCGCGCCCTCGGGGCAGGCCGCCTGGCGCGAGCGCCTGCCCGGCTACGGGCCGCAGGGCTCGATGGTGGTGCTGGAGGAAGGCCGCCCGCCGCGCCTGCGCTCGAGTGCCAGCGTGGCCCTGCTGCGGCGCATGGGCGGGGGCTGGCGCGTGCTGGGTGGCCTGCTGTGGCTGGTGCCCTGGCCGCTGCGCGACCTGGGCTACCGCGGCGTGGCGCGCATCCGCCACCGGCTGGCCTCGCGGCCGGACAGCACCTGCCCGGTGCTGGAGCCGGCGCTGCGCGCGCGCTTCGACCTGCGGCCCTAGGCCGCAGCGCACGCGACCGCACGCTGCCACGCGCCGCCGCCGCACGCCGCCTGCGCACGTGGCCGACGGCCGCACGTGGCCGCCGGCCGCGCCTCGCGCAGGCGAGCCTCCAGCCGCCGCGCCAGGCGCGAGAGCGGGAAGGTGAGGCCGAGGTCGAGCACGGCCACCGGCAGCAGCACCTCGAAGGAGAGGTAGGTGGCCGACTGCACCTCGCTGGCGCGCTTGCTCAGCTCCGCCACGGCGATCACGCTCAGGATGCTGCTGTCCTTCACCAGCGAGACCAGCTCGCCGGCCAGCGGCGGCAACATGCGCCGGAAGGCCTGCGGCAGCAGCACCAGGCGCAGCACCTGCGCGTGGCTCATGCCCTGCGCGAGCGCGGCCTCCACCTGCCCGCGCTCCACGCTCTCGACGGCCGCGCGCACGATCTCGGTCACGTAGGCGCCGCAGAACAGGCCCAGCGCCAGCACGCCCACCAGCGCCGGCTGGTCCAGCAGGCGCGCCACGGCCTGCGGCGTGCCCGCGTCGAGCAGCAGGTCGCGCAAGGCCGGCGCGATGCAGTAGTAGGCCACCAGCACCTGCACGAGGAAGGGCGTGCTGCGCACCACCTCCACGTAGAGCGTGCCCACCTGCTGCAGGGCCGGCGAGCGCGAGAGGCGCGCGCGGCCGCCGGCAAAGCCCAGCAGCAGGCCCAGCACCATGGCCGCCAGCGAGATCCACGCCGTCGTGAGCAGGCCCGCGAGCAGCAGCGAGGCGTAGCCGCCCGCTCCCCAGATGCGCCCCCACTGCCACGGCGTGCGCGGCGCCAGCAGCAGCAGGGCCAGCAGGCCGCCGACGACGGCCAGCGTCACGAGCCAGCGCTGCAGGGCAGGGGACAGGCGCACGCGGGGGCCGGCTAGCGCGGCGCCTCGATGCTGCCGGTGGGCCCGTGGCGGGCCTTGAGCGCCGCCAGGCGCCCGTCCTTGCGCATGGCCTCCAGCGTGGCGTCCACGCGCGCCATGAGCTCGCTGTCCTCCAGCCGCCCGGCGATGGCGTAGGCCTCCACCGTGACGGGCGTGCGCAGCAGCACGGTGCGCTCGGGGTGCTGGGCGTGGTGCTGCTCGACGCTGTGCAGGTCGTAGAGGAAGGCATCGGCGCGGCCCTCGGCCACGTCCAGCGCCGCGCCGTTCTCGGTCTTGTGCGAGACGATGCGCGCGCGCGGCAGCATCTTGCGCGCCGACTGCTCGCCCGTGGTGCCCTCCTTGACGGCCACGGTGCGCGCCGGGTCGTCGAGCTCGCCGGCCGCGGCCACCGTGCCGGCCGAGGCGCGGTTGAGCAGCAGCGCCGTCACGGTGAAGAAGTAGGGCTGGCTGAAGCGCACGCTCTGCGCGCGCTCGGGCGTCACCGTCATGCCGCTCACCACGAGGTCGGCCAGGCCCTGGCGCAGCTCGGAGAGGATGCTGTCGAACTTCACGTTGCGCACCTCGAGGCGCACGCCCAGGCCCTCGGCCACGGCCTCGGCCAGGTCGATGTCGAAGCCCACCACCTTGCCGCTGGGCTCCACCCACTCGAAGGGGCGGAACTCGGCCTCGGTGGCGATCACCAGCGCGCCGCGCTCGCGGATGCGCTCCAGCGTGCCGGCCGGCGCGCCGCGCCCGCAGCCCGCCGGCAGCAGCGCCAGCACGGCGCCCAGCAGCAGCGCCAGCCGCGGGGACAGCCGCTGCGCGAGCCGCTGCGACCGCGGTCGCGGCGGGGCCGCGCTCCCCGGGGCAGGCGGGCAGGCGGGGACAGGCCGGGGGAGGGAGCGCATGCGTGGAGCATCCCGCAGGGCCCCCCGCGGGGCAAGCGCGGCCGCTGCGTGCGCGCCTCGAGCGCCCGGCTAGGGTCGGGGCCTTCCCGCGCGAGGCCGTCGATGGATCCGCTCACCCAGGGCCTGCTGGGCGCCGTGGCGGCGCAGGCCGCGCTGCCGGCGCGCCACGCGCGCGCGGCCTGGGCCGGCGGCCTCGCGGGCGGGCTGCTGCCCGACGCCGACGTGCTGCTGGGCCCGTGGTCCGACCCCGCGCTGCCGTGGGAGCTGCACCGGCACTTCACGCACGGCCTGCTGCTGGCGCCCGTGCTGGGCCTGCTGGCCGCGGGCCTGCTGCTGCTGCTGGTGCCGCCGCTGCGCGCGGCGCGCAGGGCCGTGGCCGCCGCCGCCGTGCTGGGCGCGCTCACGCATGCCCCGCTGGACCTGTGCACCAGCTACGGCACGAAGGCGCTGTGGCCCTTCTCGCGCGCCGACCTCACGTGGGACCTCTACCCCATCATCGACCCGCTGTTCACGCTGCTGCTGCTGCTGGGCGTGGTGCTCGCGGCCGTGCGCGGCCGGCGCCGCCCCGCCGTGCTGGCGCTGGCCGGCGTGGCGCTCTACAGCGGGGCGGCGCTGCTGCAGCGCAGCGCGGCGCTGGAGGCGCAGGCCACGCTGGCCCGCCTGCGCGGCCACGCGCCCGTGCGCGCGCGCGTCCTGCCCCTGCCGTGCAGCCTGCTGGCCTGGCGCTCGCTCTACGAGGTGCAGGGCGAGGCCGTGGCCGACCTGCTGCGCATCACGCCGTGGGGCGGCGTGCAGTGGGTCGAGGGCGGGCGCCTGCCGCTGCTGCCCGCCGGGCAGGAGGCCGAGGGCGTGGCCACGCCCGCCGGCCGCGCGCGCGTGCTGGACGTGGCGCGCCGCTACCGCACCTTCGCCGACGGCTGGGTGGCGCGCCTGCCGGGCGAGCCCCTCGCGCTGGGCGACCTGCGCTTCAGCCTCGACCCCGCCTTCCGCCCGCCCTGGGCCCTGAGGCTGGCCGCCTCGCCCGACGAGCCGCCCGTGCGCTGGGAGTCGCGGCCGCTGGTGGAGGGCGACGGATGGCGCCTGCTGGCCCTGCTGGCCGGCAGCGACCCCGCCTTGCGCCCGCTGCCCGGGACGCCGTAGCAGGCGCACCGCCTGCCGCACCGCCCGCTCACCGCCCGTCCAGCGGGCCTCGGGCGGCAGCGACCGCGGGCACCGGCCTGCGCACAGATCTCGCCTCTACTATTCTGTAGACCGCTGGGGCCCCGAGTGTGACAACCTAGCTCGCAACGCGGCCAGTTCGGCCCGCTTTGGTATCCGCAGCGATACATCAGCGCCGTTGGACCAGAAGTGCGCCGTGCCCACAAGCGCACTGGGCTCACATGTGCACTGGGCACCCCGTCGCGAGGCGCTGTGAACCGGCCCGCGCCGAGCCCAGCTTGCCGCCAGGCAAGTCGAGGTACCTCAGCCGGCCTGGCGGGCCCGAGCCCCGACCGCGCACAGATCTCGCCTCTACTATTGTCTAGACCGCTGGGGCCCCGAGTGTGACAGCCTCCGCTGTTCCAGGCCACGCGGGGCGCACTTTCGTATCGCAGGAGATACGAAAACAGCTTCAGGACCCGCGGACGCGGACCACCACCCACGGCCGGGGCAGGGCAGGGCAGGGCGGCGACGGGCCCGCGAGGGCCCGGCGCAAGGCGCGCTAGAGGCCGCGCCCCACCAGGGCCTCGATCTCCTCCGGCTCCTTGGGCACGCCGGCGGTGAGGATCTCGCAGCCGTCGGCCGTGACCAGCACGTCGTCCTCGATGCGCACGCCGATGCCGCGGAAGCGCTCGGGCACGCCCGGCTCGTCGGCGTGGAAGTAGAGGCCCGGCTCGATGGTGAACACCATGCCCGGCTCCAGCGCCCGGCCCGTCTCGCCGGGGCGCGCGTAGATGCCCACGTCGTGCACGTCGATGCCCAGCCAGTGGCCGGTGCCGTGCATGTAGTGCTTGCGGAAGGTCTTCTGCTCGAGGGCCGCCTCGACGGGCCCCTGCAGCACGCCCAGGTCCACGAGGCCCTCGGTGAGCGTGCGCACCGCCTGCTCGTGGAGCTTGTGCCAGGGCAGGCCCGGCTTCACCAGCCGCACCACGTCCATCTGGGCGCGCAGCACGAGGTCGTAGATCGCGCGCTGGTGGCCGGTGAAGCGGCCGTTGACGGGCCAGGTGCGCGTGATGTCGCCCGTGTACCAGCCCACCTCGGCGCCCGCGTCCACCAGCACGAGGTCGCCGTCGCGCAGCTCGTCGCGGTTCTCGATGTAGTGCAGCACGCAGGCGTTCTTGCCCCCGCCCACGATGGTGGTGTAGCCGGGCGCGCGCGCGCCCGAGCGGCGGAACACGTACTCGATCTCGGCCTGCAGCTCGTACTCGCGCAGGCCCGGGCGCGTCATGCGCATGCCGCGCAGGTGGCCCTCGGCCGAGACGCGGCAGGCCGTGCGCAGCAGCTCGATCTCGGCCGGCGTCTTCACCAGCCGCATCTCGTGCAGGTAGAGGCCGGGGTCGTGGATGCTGTGCGGGGCCTGCTGGCCGCGGCGCGCCAGGTGGCGCACGCGCTGCAGCGTGGTGATGACCTGCCGGTCGGTGTCGTGGCACAGGCCCAGCGTGTAGACCAGCGACGAGCGGCCCTGCAGCAGGGCGGGCAGCATGCTGAACAGGTCGTCGATGGGCGCGGCCTGCGTCACGCCCAGGCGCGCCGCGGCGTCGTCCACGCCCAGCCGGAAGCCGTCCCAGATCTCGCGCTCGCGGTCGCGCTTGCGCACGAAGATCACCTCGGGGCTCTTCTCGTGCCCCGGCAGCAGCAGCAGCGCGCTGCCCGGCTCCTCGAAGCCGGTCAGGTACCAGAGGTCGCTGTGCGGGCGGTAGTCGTACTCGGTGTCGTTGCTGCGCGTGCGCTGCGGCGTGGCCACGAACAGGGCGGCGCCGTCGGGCCCGATGCGGCGCATCAGCTCCTGGCGGCGACGGGCGTAGAGGTCCATGCCCGGCGCGGCCGGCGTGGCGGCGCTGGGCGGGACGGCGGTGGCCTGCGGCGGCGTGCTGGGCGAGGTGCTCATGGGCCCGAGGATACGGGCCCGGCGCCCGGGGCCCGGCGCGCGGCACGAGGGGGCTGTGGGGCAGCCGCACGGGCAGCCGCACGGGCGGCCGGACGGACGCCCGCACGGCCCGCGACAGGGCCGGACGCAGCCCGCTGTGCACCGCCCAGACGGAAGACGCCCGGCAGGCAGGGCCTGCCGGGCGCCGGGGAGTCCGGTGCGGCCGGGCGGCCGCGCCGCGCCGCGCCGGGGCTAGCCGATGCGCGCCAGCGCCGTGAGCACCTCGGCCTCCAGGCCGTGCGTGCCCAGCCAGCCGGCCTCGACCACCGGGATGCTGAGGTTGCCGCCGATGCGCTCCATCTCGCTGCGCAGCTCGGCGCCGGCCAGCGGGTGCAGCACGATCAGGTTGGCCTGCCCGATGGTGGGCTCCAGTTCGCGCAGCGACTTGAGCGCGGGGCGCGAGCCCACGAACAGCCACCAGCCCTGGAAGCCCAGGCGCTGGCCCAGGTCGGAGAGCGCTTTCTCCTGCACAGCCTTGCGGCCCTCGTCGCCGCCGATGACCAGCACGCGCGCCGGGGCGCTGCGCGCCGCCAGGCGCCCCTGCACCTCGGCCGCGGCCGGCACCGGCGCCAGCGCGCCCGCCGCCCGCGCACGGGCCAGCACGTCGTTGTGCTTGCCAGGCTCGCGCGCCTCCACCTCGCGCAGCAGCCCCGCCGCACGGCGGTGCGCCACGGGGTCGCTGGTGTCCAGCAGGGCCTGCGCCGCCTCCAGCGCCGCCGTCACCAGCTCGCGCCCGCGGTTGGGCATGGCGTCGTAGAGCTCGACGAGCTCGAGGTTCCAGGCCAGGTCGCCCAGCACGCTGCGCAGCGGGCCCTCGTCCTTGAGCAGGCTCTCGATGCGCGCGAAGGCCGAGCGCTGGAACAGCTTGGCGCGGAAGCGCTCGTAGGTGCTCAGCGTCTCGCCGGGCTCCTTGAGCGCCACGAGGGCGTCCAGGCGCACGCGATAGGCGCCGAACCAGGTCTCGAAGTCGGGGCGCGCCTTGAAGGTGCGGTCCACCAGGTCGAGGGCCTTGTGCGGGTCGGTGGAGAGGCTGCGCCGGGCCTCGGCCAGCAGCGCCGGGGCGCTGCCGGGGGGGCCGGAGGGCGCGGCCTCCGCGGCGTGCGGCGCGCGCTCGGGACGGCCCTCGCGCGGGCCACGCTCGCCACGCTCGCGGCCGCCACGGTCACCGCGCTCGCCACGGTCACCGCGGTCACCGCGGTCACCGCGCTCGCCACGGTCGCCACGCTCACCGCGCTCCATGCGCTCGCCGCGCTCGCCGCGCTCGCCACGCGGCGCACGCTCGGGCCGGTCGCCACGCTCGCGGCCGCCACGGCCGGGCAGGCGCGCCTCGGGCATCACGGCCAGCAGGGCCTGGAACACGGGGTCCTTGGCGCTGGGCTCCAGCGACACGCCACCGGCCTCCTTGCCGATGGTGGCGGCCACGGCCTCCAGGTCGGGGCCCGTCACGCCCTGCTGCAGCAGGCAGTGCGCGCGGAAGAAGCGCGCGCGGGCGTGCACGATGCGCGCCTTGGCCCGGTTCTCCTGCATCAGGGTGTCGGCCTGCTGGAAGGCCTCGGCGGCCTCCGCCCAGGCGCCGCGCTCGTAGGCCAGCACGCCCAGCGTGTAGAGCACGTTGTAGGAACGGCCCTCGCCCTGCGTGCCCTCGGCGCGCAGCAGCTGCTCGGCCTCGGCGGCCTTCTCGCGCCCGGCCTGCGGCAGCAGGTCCAGCGTGCCGCGCACGCCCAGCGTGGCCAGCGCGAGGTCGCCCACCAGCACGCTGCGGTAGGGATCGTCGGTGGGCAGGTGCTTGAGCGCACGCGTGTAGCACTCGACGGCCTCGGGCCAGCGCTGGCCCAGCTGGTGCAGGCGGCCCAGCTTGCGGTCCACCTTGGCGCCGGCGCGCTCGTCGAGGCCGGCCTCCTTCACGAACTGCGCGGCGCGCGCGAGGTTCTTGATCGCGCCCTCGTCGTTCTCGCTCTCGTCGTCGCGGTCGGCGCGGCGCAGCGCCTCCTCCAGCAGGAACTCGGCGTCACGCTTGCTGCCTTCCTCGTGCACGGCCGCGAGGTGCTGCTTGTAGAGCTCGAAGGCGCGCTCCTCCTCGCCGTCGCGCAGCAGCATGCGGCCCACGGCGCGCAGCGCCACGCGCCCGGCGGGCGTGGGGATCACGGCCGTGAACTCCGGCGCGGCCATCAGCTGCTGCACGCGCTCGCGGCCGCTGCGGCGGCCGGCTCGACAGCGCCGGCCGAGCATCTCCCAGCAGCGCCCCTCGGCGCTGGGCGCCTCGGGCAGGGCCTGCGCGGCCTCGCCGAGCACCTCGCGGGCGGCGCCCACGTGGAACCACGACTCGGCGCGGGCGGGGGCCAGGGCGAGGTAGTCCTTGACCACCGTGAGGGCGCGCTCCTTGTCGGCGCCCTCCTTGGCCGAGTCCAGCACGCAGTGCGACACCAGGCGATCGATCTCGTTCTTCCAAGGCATGCGTTCGCTCCCTTCACAAGGGGGTTGAGGGTTGGCCCAGGGCCTGACCCACGTGCCGCGGTGGCATCGCGGGGGCCGGG
>JBJTIJ010000267.1:0-24741 GCA_046094945.1 Planctomycetia bacterium
TCGCGGCGCAGCTCGCCCGGCCCCGGGCCGAAGCGCTCGACGCGCTCGCCGATGCCGTCGGTGGAGCGCTGGGTGCTCCAGTAGCGCAGGCCCGCGCGGCTGCCGTCGGCTGCGCGCTCCCAGGCCAGGAAGATGGCCGCGTGGCCGCTGCCGCCGTGGCGCCACAGCTGCACGAAGTCGCCGGGCCGGGCCTGCTCGAGGTCGTGCACCTCGACGCCCAGCCCGTTCTCCACCAGCGCCGTGCGCAGCGTGCTCAGGTCCTCGGGCGAGCCGAACCACTGCTGCTGCAGGTGGCGCAGGCCCGCGAGGTCGAGGCGGCCCACGCGCGCCGGCCGGCCGGCTTCGCGCTCGCGCGCCTGCCAGGCCTGCACGAAGACCTCGAAGGTGAGCCCGCTGCAGTGGCAGCGGCCCTCGGGGTCGCCGGCGCTGAGCACCTCGCCCTCGAGGTAGAGCGTGCGCGCGTTGCCGCGCCACGGCGCCGGGCGGCCGGGCTCGTCCTTGGGCCAGTGGTAGCGGTGCGTGCCGTCGGTGGGGTAGGAGCGCAGTACGGCCAGCACCCACGGGTTGAGCGCCTCGTCGGGCGCCGGTCCCACGCGCGGCGCGCGGCAGCCGGCCAGCGCCAGCAGCAGCAGGCAGGCCAGCCAGCGCCAGGCGCCGCTCACGACGGCGGGGGCAGCAGGCCCGGCGGCGGGCCCTCCAGCTGCAGGCGCCGCGCCAGCGGGCCGGCCACGGCCGCCTTGCGCCGCGGCGGGAAGCGCTTGGCGAACTTGTAGGCGTCGTGGATGGCGATCTCGAAGGGCTTGGGCCCGCGCGCGCGCGGGAAGCCGCGGTACTGCGCGTTGCAGGCGTAGCACACGGCCACCGTGGGCATCAGCAGCCACAGGCCCGCGTCCAGCACCACGGCCACGATGGTGCTCACCCAGCCCGTCCAGGGGCCCAGTGCCAGGCCGATGGCCGCCAGCGAGAGGCCCAGCACGCGGTTGAAGTCGCGCTGGCCGTAGAGGTCGTGGCTGCCGCACACGCAGCAGGTGCCGGGCGGCGCGTCGGCGGGCGCCTGCGCGGCCTCGGGCAGGTCGGTGGGGGCCTGGCAGGCCTTGCAGGCCAGCGCGGCCACGGCGGGCCCCAGGCGTCCCTCGACGGCGGCGCCACAGCCGGGGCAGGCGAAGGCGATCTCCAGCGTCATGCAGGCAGCCCCGTGGAGATCTCGAGGTACACGGCCGCCAGCTCGCCCATCAGGGCGAAGGCCACCGCCACGTAGAGCAGGCCCGTGGCGGCCTGCGTGTGCTGCAGGCGCACGGTGTCCTTCACCATCCACAGCAGCACGGCGGGGCCCACGAAGCCGAACATCGCGCGCCAGCAGGCCCAGATCACCTCGGGCCCCAGCAGGCGCTCGGCGGCGCCGCCCCACAGCGCCAGCGTGAGCGCCGAGAGCAGCACCTTGGCCACCAGCACCCAGGCCACGAAGCGCCCGGCGCGCTTGAGCGCCTCCAGCGGCAGCCCCTTGATCATCAGGTAGAAGTGGCCCAGGATCATGGCGTTGTTGATGCTGCCGATGAGCGTGCCGCTGAGCAGCGCCGAGAGCGCCAGCACCGACACGGCGCCGGCGCCCAGCGTGTCGCCGCCGGGGCCCAGCCGCACGGTGCCCAGCGTGGCCAGCACGCCGGCCACGAGGGCCAGCACCAGCGTCACGCGCGCTGCGCCGCGCCGGAAGGTGCCGAACAGCGCGTTGGTGACCAGGCACAGCACGGCCAGCAGCACCAGCGCGCCGGGCATGCCGCCCTGCAGCGACAGGAAGGCCGCCGCGCCCCGCGGCCAGCCGGGCTCGGCCTCGCCCAGCGCCGGCAGGTAGAGCGCCGCCGCGCAGGCCGCGAGGCAGGCGGCCAGCACCAGCTGGAAGCGCAGGTGGCGCTCGGCGGCGCGCATGGCCCACAGCGGCACCAGGCTCAGCAGGGTGCCCACCGCCATGCGGGCGAGGAACGCGTAGAAGACGAGCGAGAGGCGCACGCGGGCGTTCTACGCCAGCGGGGCGCCCGGCCGCCTGCTTTGCGCCCAGTGGCCGGCCGCGGCTGCCGGCCGCGGCCCGGGGGCGCGCTGCGCCGGCAGGCCGCAGGCGTTAGCATGGCAAGGCCTGCAGGCTGCTGGAACTGCGCATGCGCCACCGTCGCCTCCTCCTCGTGCTGCTGCCCGCGCTGGCCCTGCTGGCCGCGCGCAGCGGCAGGCCCGGGCCCGCCGAGGCCGCCCCCGTGGGGCCCGCCCAGCGCCCGGCCGAGGCCGTGGTGGAGCTGGGCCGGCGCCTGTTCTACGACCCTGCCGTGAGCCGCTCGCAGGCGCGCTCGTGCGCCGCCTGCCACGATCCCGAGCACGGCTTCGGCGACCCCAGCCCGCGCAGCCAGGACGACGTGGCGACCACGCGCCGCCACAGCCAGTCGCTGGTGGACGTGGCGCTGGCGCCCCGCGTGCACTGGGACGGCGAGTTCGACACGCTCGAAGACCTCGTGCACGCGCGGCTGGGCCCCGTGGCCGGCACGCGCGGCATGGCCGGCGGGCGCAGCCTGCGCGCGCCCAGCCTGGGCGCCCACGGGCCGCTGGCCGAGCTGGGCCTGCCGGCGCTGGCCGGCCTGCCCTCGCGCGCCAGCGGCGGCAACCCCTACGCGCCCACGCCGCGCGCGCCCTCCGACCCCACGCCGGCGCCCACGGCGCCCGGCGAGCCCCAGGATCCCGTGCCCGAGCGCCCCGAGGACCGCGTCGTCACGCCCGCCGACGGGGCGCTCACGCCCGGCGGCCGTGCGCGCGAGGGCGAGGAGGAGGCGGGCGAGCAGGTCGACGGCGACGGGCGCGCTGCGCTGCGCGCGCGGGCGCGCCAGCAGGACGAGGCCCAGCGCGCGGCCCGCCGCCTGCCCATCGACCTCGCGCGCGTGGCGCAGGTGGAGGAGACGCTGCAGGCCGCGGGCCGCTACGACGAGGCCTTCGTGGCCGCCTTCGGCTCGCGCACCGTGGCCACGGCGCGCCTGGTCGAGGCGCTGGCCGCCTACATGCGCTCGATCCGCAGCGGCGAGGCGCCCTTCGACCGCTGGCTGGCGGGCAAGGCCGAGGCCATGGACGCCTCCGCCGTGCGCGGGCTGGAGCTGTTCCGCGGCCGCGCGGGCTGCACGGCCTGCCACAGCATGGCCGGCGGGCGGCCCACCTTCAGCGACCAGGAGTTCCACAACACCGGCATCGCCTGGAGCGGGCACAACGTGGGCGCGGGCGCCCGCGAGCAGCTGGACCTCGACAAGCTGGCCGGCAGCGACCGCGGCCGCGAGGCGCTCAGCGGCAGCAGCAAGGACCGGCGCGCCTTCCGCACGCCCACGCTGCGCGACGTGGTGCGCCACCCGCCCTACATGCACGACGGCTCGTTCCGCACGCTGGAGGGCGTGGTGCGCTACTACGCCGCCGGCGGCTCGCGCGACGACAAGCAGGACCCGGCGCTGCGCCGCTTCGCCGCCAGCGAGCAGGACGTGGCCGACCTGGTGGCCTTCCTGCACGCGCTCAAGAGCTATGACGCGCCCGGGCAGGCGGCGCGCGCCTGGCCGGCGCGGGCCGCGCGCCAGCGGGTGCGCCTCGTGGACGCGCAGCGCCAGCCGCTGGCGGGCTGGGAAGTGCGCGTGCAGGCCGCGGGCGAGCTGCTGCCCCTGCCCGACGGGCTGGCCGGCGAGCGCGTGCTGCTGACCGACGCGCAGGGCGTGGTGGAGCTGCCGCGCAGCCCGCGCACGCACTGGCGCGTCGCGCTGCCCGAGGGGCTGGAGCCCGCCGGCGGCAGCCTCGTGCCCGACACCTGCGCCGAGGCCACCCTCGTGGTGCCGGTGGACGGGCGCTGGAGCCTGGCCGTCACCTTCGGCAGCGGCGTGGCCGCCCCCGAGGTGCTGGTGGCCGAGCACCGGCTGGAGCTGCGCTGGCCCGGGCTGGGCCTGCCGCGCACCCAGCTGCTGCGCGTGGGCCGGCCGGTGGGCACCGACGGGCGCGAGACGGCGCTCTACGAGGGCTGGCAGCGCGCCGACCTGCCGCCGGAGGTGACGGTGCGCCTGCCGGGCGACGCCGAGGGCGAGGGCCACCCGCTGCGCGTGTCCGGCACGCGCGCGCTGCGGCTGGACGCGTCGCGCTGAGGCCGCAGGCCGCGCGCGCAGCGCATGCCTAGAGCGGGATCTCGGCGTCGGCCTCGACCTCGATGAGCGCCTCGGGCTCGTAGAGGCGCGCCACCTCCACCAGCGTCATGGCCGGGAACCAGCGCCCCAGGTGCGTGCGCCAGCCCTTGCCGATGGCGGCGGCGTGCTCGGCGTAGGCGGCCGCCGAGCGCACGAACAGGCGCATGCGCACCACGTGCTCGGGACGCGCGCCGGCGGCGTCGAGCACGGCGCGCACGTTGGCGAAGGCCAGCGTGGCCTGCGCCACGAGGTCGCCGGCGTGGCGCAGGCGACCGTCGGGGCCGAAGGCCACCTGCCCGGCCACGTAGAGGCGGCGCGTGGCGCCGTGGGCCAGCACGCCGTTGGCATAGCCCACGGGCGGGGCCCAGCCGGCCGGCTGCACGGCCTGCCAGGGGCCGGCGGCCGCCGTGGCCGGGGGCTGCGAGGCGGGCGTGGGGGAGCCGGGCGCGGGCGTGCTGCTCATCGGCGGCCTCCCTCGTCCTTGCCCAGCAGGTGCCGGGAGAGGATCACGCGCTGCACGTGGCTGGTGCCCTCGTAGATGGTGAGCGCGATCACGTCGCGGTAGAGGCGCTCGACGGGCAGCTCGTCGCTGTAGCCGCGCGAGCCGTGCAGCTGCACGGCCTTGGTGCAGGCGCGCAGCGCCGCCTCGGTGGCGTAGAGCTTGGCCTGCGCCACGGCCTCGGCGCTGGGCAGGCCGCGGTCGAGCAGGCGCGCGGCGTGGTGCACCAGCTGGCGCGCCGCCTCCAGCTCGCAGCCCATGTCGGCCAGCTCGGCGCCCACCTGCTGGAAGTCGCCCACGCGCTGGCCGAACTGCCGGCGCGTGCGCGCGAAGGCCACGCAGGCCTCCAGCGCCGCGCGGTGCATGCCCACGGCGCCGGCGGCCACGTTCAGGCGCCCCTTCTCGAGCGCCTCCATGGCCAGCGCATGGCCGGCGCGCGCGCCGCCCACGCGGTTCTCGCGCGGCACGCGCACGCCCTCGAGCAGCAGGCGCGCATGGTTGCTGGCGCGGTGGCCCAGCTCACGGCCGGGCATGGGCTCGGCCCGCAGGCCCGGCGTGGAGGTGGGCACCAGCCAGCACTCCAGGCCCTTGCGGCCCGAGCCGGGCTCGGACTGCGCGAAGACCAGCGCCACGTCGGCCACGCCGCCGTTGGTGATCCACACCTTCTCGCCGTCGAGCACGGCGTGGCCGCCCTCCTCGCGCACCGTGGTGGCGATGGAGGCCACGTCGCTGCCCGCGCCGGGCTCGGTGAGGCCGTAGCAGCCGATGGCCTCGCCCGAGAGCAGGCGCGGCACCCAGGCCGCGCGCTGCGCCGGCGTGCCGTGCGCCAGCAGCGGCGTGAGCACCAATCCGGCCTGCACGGCCATGAAGCCGCGCAGGCTGCCGTCCACGGCGCCCACCTCCTCGGCCACCAGCGCGGCGGCCAGCGCGCCGGCGCCGGCGCCGCCGGCCTCGGCCGGCAGGCCCACGCCCAGCAGGCCTGCCGCGCCCAGCTGGCGCACCAGCTCGCGGTCGAAGCGGCCGGCGCGGTCGCTCTCGCGCACGCGCGGCGCGGCCACCTCGCGGGCGAAGCGCTCGGCGGCGGCACGCCAGCGCTCCTGCGTGGCATCCAGCCCGTAGCGCGCCGCGGGGGGGGCGGGGGCATCTGCCATGGCGCTAGCGCCCCGTGAAGCGCGGCTCGCGGCCGGCCTTCCAGGCCTCGTAGAACTCGCGGTGGTCGCCGGCGCGCAGCAGCAGCGCCTGCGCCACGGCCTCCAGCTCGATGGCGCTGGCGAGGTCCATCGACTGCTCGTCGAGCAGCAGGCGCTTGGTCATCGACAGCGCCAGCGTGGGGCCGCGCGCCAGCCGGCGCGCCAGCGCCAGCGCCTCGGGCAGCACCTGCTCGGGCGCCACCACGCGCTGGGCCAGCCCGGCCTGCAGGCACTGCTGCGCGTCCACGCCCTCGCCCAGCATCAGCCACTCGGTGGCGCGGCCCAGGCCCACCACGCGCGGCAGCAGGTAGGCCGCGCCCATGTCGGCGCCGGTCAGGCCCACCTTGGTGAACAGGAAGTGGATGCGCACGCGCTCGCTCATCACGCGCAGGTCGGAGGCCAGCGCGATGACTGCGCCCGCGCCGGCGGTAGGCCCGTTGAGCGCCGCCACGATGGGCTTGTCCAGCCGCCGCATGTTCTCGATCAGCTCGCCCGTCATGCGCGTGAAGGCCAGCACCTGCTTGGTGTCCTGCGCGAAGAGCTGCCCGATGATGTCCTCGACGTCGCCGCCCGAGCAGAAGCCCTTGCCCGAGCCCGTGATGACCACCACCTTGACCGTGTCGTCCAGCCGCAGCGCGTGGAAGCGGTCGGCCAGCGCGCGATAGGCCTCGAAGGTGAGCGCGTTGAGGCGCTCGGGCCGGTCGAGCGTGAGCGTGAGCACGCCCTCCTCGAGGGACTCGGCGAAGGGGGCGGCCTCAGCCATGGAACGGGCTCCTGCGCAGGTGCGCGGAGTCTAGCGGCCGGGCGCCTGCGGCGGCGCGGCGGGCGTGGGCGCCGGCGTGGGCGCCGGCTTGGGCGCAGCCGTGGGCGCAGGCCCCGGCGGCGGGCCCTCGCGGCCCGACTCGGCCGGCGGGGGCGGGTCGCTGGGCGTGATCACGGGCGCGGCGTGGCGCGAGGTGGCGCGCTTGAGGAACAGCAGCGCAAAGCAGCTGTCCACCGCGTTGCCGAAGGAGCCCTGCGGCATCTGGCGCCCCATGAGCGCCTCGGCGCCGTCGAGGTACCAGTCGCGCTCGCCCAGGAAGCGGAAGCGGCCCAGGATGCCGGCGCGCTCGAGCCCGTACATGTAGTAGCCGTACCACGGGTCGCCCCCGCGCCGCCCCTCGCCCTCGTCGTCGCTGCCCGCCTCGCCGGGCGCGGGCGCCTGCACGGGGTTCTGCTCCACGTCGTAGTTCTGCTGCAGCCAGGCCATCGCGTCGCGGATGCCCTCGCGCGTGCGCTTGCGCACCTCGCCCGTGAAGCGGCGCGTGCCCCACAGGCGCGACTGGCAGATGATGAGCCCCGAGAGGCCGGCCGTGGTCATCGAGCCGGTGGGCCGCGGGCCCTCCTTCTTGCCGGGCACGTAGCGGAAGCCGCGCGCCAGCGCCGGCTCCTGCCACTGGAAGCGGTAGCGGCCGCGCACCTCGTTGCCGCGGTACATGCAGGGCCGCCCGAAGGACTCCTGCGTGTCCAGCAGCCAGGCGAGGGCCGCCAGCCACGCCTTGGGCGGCACCATGGTGCCGCAGCGGTCGGCGGCCTCCAGGCCCAGCAGGGCGTACTGCGTGTTGGAGAGGTCGCTGGGGTCCTCGTCGGGCCCCGGGTAGCGCCACGCGCCGGCGGCGTTCTGCTGCTCGAGCAGCCAGTCCACCACGCGCTTCATCCACGCCTCGTCGGCCTTCGAGATGCTGGTGGCGCACGGGTCCTTGGGCCGCGCCGAGCTGCCGTAGCGCTCGGTCTCGTCGGTGGCGAAGGTCTCGACGGCCGGGGCGTAGCGTGCCGCGATGGCCATCAGCAGCACGCCGGCGTCGTAGGTGCGCTCCACGGGCTGGCGCTCCAGCCAGGCGAAGGCGCGCACGATGCCCGGGTCGTCGGGGCTTGTGCCGCACTTGAGCAGCGTGAGCACGCCCAGCGCGGTGTGCCCCACGCGGTACTGGCCGCCGAACATGGCCGGCCAGGTGCCGTCGGGCTGCTGCGCCTGCCGCAGCCAGCGTGCGCCGCGCTCGATGGCGGCCGTCACGCGCGCGCGGAACTCGGCCGGGTAGGCCGCGTCGGCCACCTGCTCCTCGGGCAGGCCCTCGCCGGCCTCGGCCTGCCCCTGCGTGGGGTGCGGCAGCAGGCACAGGGCCAGCGCCAGCAGGGCCGCGAGAGAGGCCCGCCACGCCCTGCCCGGGCGAGGAGGTGCTGGGCGCTGCCGGGCAAGGGGCGCAGGGGGGCCACGGCGCCCATTCTAGGACCGGTGCACGGCGCCTGCCGGGCAGGGTGGCGCGGGGCCTGCGCGGCCGCCGTTGCGCCTGCACCGCTTGCAGGCAGGGGGGGGCTTGCTAGGCTTGCACCCGGCCTGGTCCTGCAGCGTCCCAAGGAGGTCCCATGCGCCTGCGTCCCCTGCTGTCCGTCGCGCTGGGCCTCCTGCTGGCAGGTGCCCTCGCGGGCTGCGGCGAGGGCTCGGGCCCCTGCGGCGGCTGCAACGTCGACCAGGACTGCGCCAGCGACCTCAAGTGCCTCGACTTCACCGACGGCATCAGCCGCTGCGCGGCCAACGACAGCGCGGTGTGCGCGGTGGACCAGACGGTGGGCACCGGCCCCTAGCCGACCGGGCCCGATGAGCCGCCCGACGCCTGTGCTGCGCGTGCCGGCCCGTGCGCGCGGCGCGCGCGGCCTGCGCCTGCTGGCCTGCGCGGGCGTGCTGGCCTTGCTGCTGGCGCCGGCAGCCACCGCCCCGGCGCGCGCGGGCCCCGGCGAGGAGGGCCTGCCGGCCGCCGGACAGCCCGCGGGCCTGGCGGGTGGCGTGCCCGGCCTGCCCTGCGAGGGCAGCACGCTGTTCCCGCACCGCGGCCTGCTGCAGCCGCGGGCCGGCGAGGGCGGGCCGTGGCGGCTGGTGCCCGCCGGCAGCGTGCTGCGCGAGGGCCGGCGCCTGGAGGTGCTGCGCTACGTGCGCGCGGCCACGGGCGAGATGGCGCCCGCCACCGGGCGGGGCTGGGACGACCTCGTGCTGCTCGACCCGTGGAGCGGCGAGGTGGTGGCCGGCGCGCGCGCCGGCGACGTGCCCGCGCCCGGCCCGCTCAGCTGCGGCGAGGGGCGCTAGGCGTGGCGGGCGCCGTGCCCCCGCGTGCTCCGTCGCCCGCGCCGGCACCGCGTGCCGGGCTGGCCGCGGTGCTGCTCGTGGGCGTGGCGCTGCTGGCACTGGCCGTGGGCCTGCTGCAGGGGCGCTGGCGCGCGCCCGGCGAGGAGGGCCTCGCTGCGCTGGAACCGGCCGCGGCCACGTCGGCGCCACCGGCCCCCGGCGCGAGCGCGCCGGCTGGGCCGCGCGCGCCGGCGGGTGGCGGCGCGTCCGCGCCCATGTCGGCGGCCTCGCCCGCAGCGACACCGGTCGCAGCAGCTGCGGGCGAGGGCCTGCTGCAGCTGGAGGTGCGCGAGGAGGGCACGGGGCTGCCCGTGGCCGGCGCGCGCGTGGACCTGCGCTGCAGCGCGCGGCAGGGGGTCGGGCCGCTGGCCTGGCTGCAGCCGCTGGCGGCCAGCACGAGCAGCGACGCGGCCGGCGAGGCGCGCCTCGCGGTGCCCGCCGGCGAGGGCGACCTGCAGGTGGTCGTCGCGGCCGCGGGCTGGCGCGTGCGCGAGGTGCTGCTCTCGGCGCTGCCCACCTCGCCGCTGCGCGTGACGCTCGAGCGCGGGCTCGCGCTGGAGGGCGTGCTGCTCGACCTGCAGGGCCAGCCGCTGGCGGGCGTGCGGCTGGAGGCGCGCCACGTGCGCCGGGCGCGCGCCTGGGCGGCAGTGGCGGTGGAGGGCGTCGAGCAGGTGGAGGTGCGCACGCAGCCCGACGGCAGCTTCCGCTGCGAGGGCCTCTCGCCGGGCAGCTACCGGCTCGCGGCGCTCGACGCCGGCTGGCGGCTGCTGCCCGACGGGCCCCGGCCCGCCGCGCCGGGCACCTTCGGCGCGCCCGCCGAGGTGCAGGCGCCGGCCGGCACGCGCGGGCTGCGCCTCTACGCGCAGGCGCAGGCCCACGCGCGCGCGTGGCTGCTCGACCGCGGCCAGCCCCTGCCCACGCGCACGTGGTCGGCGCTGCTGCGCGTCACGGCCAGCGGCGCGGCGCACGCGCTGCACGGCGAGGCGCAGCCGGGCGCCGCAGCGCCCGAGGCCGGGCTGGTGGCCTTCTGCGTGCCGCTGGAGCGGGCCGAGCAGGCCGCGCAGGGCGCCACGCTGGAGGTGCAGGTGCCGGGCTTCGAGCCGCTGCGCGCCGAGCTGGCGCTCACGGCCGAGCCGGGTCCGCCGCTGGCGCTCGAGCTCGCGCCCCTGCCGGGCTCGGCCTGGCTGCTGTGCGAGGTGGGCGGCACGCTGCCCGAGGGCGAGCCGCTGGTGGTGAGTGCCTGCCACGAGCAGGGCGGGGCCGTCACGCGCGCGCCAGGCCGCCTGCTGCCGGGCGGCGGCGGGGCCTACGAGGCCGGGCCCTTCCCGGCGGGGGCCTGCGAGGTGCGCGTGGCCTGTGCCGGCGGCGTGAGCGCGCCGCGCCGCGCCCTGCTGGAGGCTGGTCGCACGACGCGCATCGCGCTGGAGGCGGCGCCGCCCAGTGGCGTGCGCCTGCAGTGCCTCGCGCCCGGCAGCGGCGCGCCGGTGGCCGACCTCGACACGCTGGTCTTCGCCCCCGACGGCCTCGAGCGCGGCATGCCCGACCAGGCGGCGCGCACGCGCACGCGCGGCGAGGCACCGGTGTTCGTGCCGCTGGCCCCGGGCAGCTACCGCTGGGTGGCGTCCAAGGGCGGGCTGGGCTATGCCTCGGGGCGCGTGCGCGTCCAGGCCGGGCAGGTGGTCCCGCTCGTGGCACGGCTGGACCCCGACGGCCGCGAGGCCGCGCGGCGCAAGGAGCGCTGAGCCGCCCATGCCCATGAGCCCCGACCTGCGCCGTCGCCTGCTGCTGCGCCTGTGCGACCTGCTGCCGGCGCTGTTCCTGCTGCTCTCGGGCGGGGCCAAGCTGGCCTTCCCGGGCGGCACGCAGCCGCGCGCGCTGGCCGACTGGCTCGACGCCAGCACCTATGCCAGCGCGTTGCGTGCGCTGGGCGCGCTCGAGCTGCTGCTGGGCGCGGGCCTGCTGGCGCGGCGCACGCGCGCGGGGGCGCGGGCCACGGCGCTGCTGCTCGTCGCCGGCTTCACGGCCTTCCTGGCCTGGAACGCGGCCGACAGCGCCTTCCTGGGTGACTGCGGCTGCCTGGGCGCGCTCAAGCTGCCCGAGACGGCCGCCTCGCTGCTGGCGCGCAATGCGCTGCTGCTGGGCCTGCTGGCCGCGGGCGCGCTGGCGGCGGCACGCCCGGCGTGGACGCTGGGGCAGGTGGCGCGGCAGGCCACGCTGCTGGGCCTGCTGGCCTTCGCGCTGGCCTGGGGCCTGGCCGGCATGCAGCGCGCCGAGGGGCTGGCGCGCAAGGCGCAGCGCCTGGCGCAGGGACGCGCGCACGCCGAGCGCGTGGGCTGGAAGCTGCCAGAGGTTGCCGTGCGCCGCGCCGACGGCACGCGCAGCACGCTGGCGGCCGTGGTGCAGCCGCACGACACGCTGCTGTTCTTCTCGACGCGCTGCGCGCACTGCGAGCGCGAGGCCCCGGCCTGGGCAGAGGAGGCGGCGGCGCTGGCCGCAGCTGGTGGCCGCCTGCTGCTGGTGGCGGCCAGCGAGGCCGGCGGGCCGGCGCGCGACTTCCTCGCGCGCCATGGCGCGGCGGGCGTGGCGCACGCGGTGCTCGTGGACCCGGCCGACCTGGCGCAGGTGGGCGCCGACAGCGTGCCGCTGCGCATCCTGCTGGACGGCGAGGCGCGCGTGGCGGCGCACCTCGTGCATGGCGGCAGCGGCTCGCTGCTGGAGGCGCTGGCCACCGCGGCCGAGGCCTGGCCGGGGGCGCGCGAGTCGCTGTGGGCCGCACTGGCGCAGCAGGCCTTCGGGCCGGGTGCGCAGCCTGCCGGCCCGGAGCAGCCCCTGCTGCGCGGCGCGCGCCGGCCGGTGGCCGCTGCCGGCGGCCAGCCGGCGGGCTGGCTGGTGGTGCTGGCCAGCCCGCGCCCGGCCGCCGAGGCGCTGGAGGTGGCCTATGCGCTGGTGGGGGGGCGCATCGCGTGGGCCCGCCTGCTGGTGGCCGCCCCGCTGCTGGGCCCCGTCGAGCGCCTGCGCCCGGTGCTGGCGCGCGCCGTGGGGCAGGAGCCCGCGGCGTGGCACGTGGCGCTGGAGGCCTCCATGCGCGGCAGCAGCGAGCCGCTGCCGCTGCTGTGGGGGCTGGACGAGCATGCGCTGCGCCTCGCGGGCGACGCAGCCCCGCCCGCTCGCTAGCATCGCGCGCGTCCTGCGCGCCGGGAGCCTGCCATGCCGCTCTACGAGTACGACTGCCCCGCCTGCCGCCAGGCCTTCGAGGCGCTGGTCTTCGGCGCCGAGCGCCCGTCCTGCCCGCGCTGCGGCAGCGCCGAGGTGAGCAAGCGACTCTCCACCTTCGCCGTCACCTCGGGCGCGCCCGACCCCGCGCCCATGGGCGGCTGCGGCTCCTGCGGCGACCCGCGCGGGCCGGGCGCCTGCCAGCGCTGAGCGCGCGCCACCTCACGAGCCGGCTCACGTGCCGGCTCGCGCGCCGCGCCTACTCCAGCACCACGTGCTCGCCGTGGCGGCGCGGGTCCAGCGCCAGCGCCACGATGGCGTCGGCCACCTCCTCGGGGCGCACGAGGCGGCCCGAGGCGTTCATGGAGGCCACGCTGCCGCGCGCCTCGTCGGCGCTGCGGCCAGTGGCGCGCACGATGTTCTCCACCGTGCGCTCGGTCATGGGCGTGTCCATGAAGCCGGGGCAGACGGCGTTGACCGTCACGCCCTTGCCGCGCACGTCCTCGGCCAGCGCGCGCGTCAGGCCCAGCAGGGCGTGCTTGCTGGCCACGTAGGCGGCCACGTACTTGTAGGCGCGCAGCGCGGCCGTGCTGGCCACGTTGACGATGGCGCCGCGGCGCGCGGCCAGCATCCCCGGCAGCACGGCCGTGGCGGCGATCCAGGCGCCGGTCACGTTCACGGCCAGCGCGCGCGCGAAGAGGGCGTCGTCGGGCGGCAGCAGCGGCGCCGACTCGGCCACGCCGGCCGCATGCACCAGCACGCTGGGGGCGCCCAGCCGCTCGCCCACCTCGGCCACGGCCCGCTCGACGGCCGCCCGGTCGCTGACGTCGGCCTGCACGTGGTGCGCGGCCAGCCCGGGCGCCACGGGGGCCCGCGTGCCGCGGTCGAGCAGTGCCACGCGGTGGCCCGCCGCCAGGAAGCGCCGCGCCACGGCCAGCCCCAGCCCCCCGGAGCCGCCGGTGATCAGGACGACGGGTGCGTGCGCCATGGAGTCTCCGGGCCGGGCCAGCCTGCCCCCGGTATGCTGGCATGACTGCCCCGAGGACGCCCCATGACCGACCAGCCGACCACGGAGCCCCGCCCGGGCACGCCGGCCGCGGCGGCCACGCCGCCCGCCGGGAGCCATGACCCGGCCGCGCACGCTGCCGACGTGCAGCAGATCCTGCAGGTGCTGCAGAACGTGCGGCCCTACCTCAACGCCGACGGCGGCGACGTCGAGTTCCTCTCCTACGAGGACGGCATCGTCAACGTGCGCCTGCACGGCGCCTGCGGCACCTGCCCCTCCAGCCTCATGACGCTGCGCATGGGCATCGAGAACGCGCTGCGCGAGGTGGTGCCCGCCGTGCAGGAGGTGCGCAACGTGGCGCCCCCGCCGGCGCCGCCCGGCCAGCCGGGCACCTACCAGCTGCGCGGCCTCTCCTCGGCGCCGCCCGGGGACGTGCTGCCGACCCAGGTCGACACGGCCTCGGCCGCCTTCCGGGCACGTCGCACGCACCACGAGCGGCTGTGCAGCGACCTGCGCGCCACGCTGGCCATCGCGCGCCAGGGCGGGGGCGAGGCGGCGCAGAAGAAGCACCGCGCGCGCGGCAAGCTGTTCGTGCGCGAGCGCATCGAGCGCCTGCTCGACCCCGGCAGCCCCTTCCTCGAGCTCTCGCCGCTGGCCGCCCACGAGGTCTACGAGGACGCGGTGCCCGCCGCGGGCCTCGTGACCGGCATCGGCCTGCTGCACGGCCGCGAGGTGGTGGTGGTGGCCAACGACGCCACCGTCAAGGGCGGCACCTACCTGCCGCTGACCGTCAAGAAGCACCTGCGCGCGCAGGAGGTCTCGCTGGAGAACCGCCTGCCCACGGTCTACCTCGTGGACTCGGGCGGGGCCTTCCTGCCGTTGCAGGCCGAGGTGTTCCCCGACAAGCTGCACTTCGGGCGCATCTTCCGCAACCAGGCCGTGCTCTCGGCGCTGGGCGTGCCGCAGCTGGCCGTGGTGATGGGCTCGTGCACGGCCGGCGGCGCCTACGTGCCGGCGATGAGCGACGAGGCCATCATCGTCAAGGGCCACGGCACCGTCTTCCTGGCCGGCCCGCCGCTGGTGAAGGCCGCCACCGGCGAGGAGGTGAGCGCCGAGGACCTGGGCGGGGCCGACGTCCACACGCGTGTCTCGGGCGTGGCCGACCACTACGCGCTGGACGACGAGGACGCGCTGCGCCGCGCGCGCGCCGCCGCCGAGACGTGGAACCGCCCCGCGCGCCGCGCGCTGGACGTGGCCGAGCCCGAGCCGCCGCGCTACGACCCCTCTGAGCTGCTGGGCATCGTGCCCGAGGACGGGCGCACGCCCTACGACGTGCGCGAGGTGATCGCGCGCCTGGTGGACGGCAGCCGCTTCCACGAGTTCAAGGCGCGCTACGGCACCACGCTGGTGACCGGCTTCGCGCGCATCCACGGCATGCCGGTGGGCATCGTGGCCAACAACGGCGTGCTGTTCGGCGCCTCGGCCACCAAGGGCGCGCACTTCGTGGGCCTGTGCAGCCAGCGCGGCGTGCCGCTGCTGTTCCTGCAGAACGTGACGGGCTTCATGGTGGGCCGCGAGGCCGAGAACGGCGGCATCGCGCGCGATGGGGCCAAGATGGTGCAGGCCGTGGCCACCACGCCGGTGCCCAAGATCACCGTGCTCATCGGCTCGTCCTTCGGCGCCGGCAACTACGGCATGTGCGGCCGCGCCTACGACGCGCGCTTCCTGTTCGCCTGGCCCAACGCGCGCATCAGCGTGATGGGGGGCGAGCAGGCGGCGCAGGTGCTGCTGACGGTCAAGCGCGAGCAGCTGGCCTACGAGAAGAAGGCGCCGCTCACCCCGGCCGAGGAGGAGGCGCTCACGCGCCCCATCCGCGAGAAGTACGAGCGCGAGGGCCAGCCGCTCTACGGCAGCGCGCGCCTGTGGGACGACGGCGTGATCGAGCCCACCCAGACGCGCGACGTGCTGGGCCTGGCGCTGGCGGCCTGCCTCTACGCGCCGCTGGAGCGCAACAGCCCGCCGGTCTACCGGATGTAGCCCGTGCAGGCCGCCCCCAGCCCCCTGAGCGTGGTGGTGGAGGGCGCCGTGGCGCGCGTGCGCCTCGAGCGCCCCGAGAAGCGCAACGCCTTCGACGAGCGGCTGGCAGCGGCGCTCGAGCAGGCCTTCGCGGCGCTGGCCGCGCGGCCCGAGGTGCGCGTGGCCGTGCTCTCCGGGGCTGGCGCGGCCTTCTGCGCCGGCGGCGACCTGGAGTGGATGCGCCGGGCGGCGCAGCGCTCGCGCGCCGAGAACCTCGACGACGCGGCGGCCTTCCAGCGCACCTACGAGGCCATCGACACGGCGCCCTTCGCGGTGGTGGCGCGCGTGCACGGCGCGGCGCTGGGCGGCGGGGCCGGCATGGTGGCGGCCTGCGACGTGGCGCTGGCCGCCGAGGGCACCACCTTCGGCTTCACCGAGGTGCGACTGGGCCTGGTGCCAGGCGTGATCTCGCCCTACGTGCTGCGGCGCATCGGGCCGGGCCCGGCGCGGCGCTGGTTCGTGACGGGCGAGCGCTTCGACGCCGAGGAGGCGCAGCGCATGGGCCTCGTGCATGGCGTGGCCCCCGAGGCGCAGCTGGACGTCGAGGTCACGCGCGTGGTGGACGCCCTGCTGGCCTGCTCGCCGCAGGCCGTGGCGCACGCCAAGGCCGTGCTGCGCGCGCAGGCCGCTGCCGGCGGCGACCGCGAGCTGCAGCAGCGCCTGGCGCGCGAGGCCATCGCCGACGCGCGGGCCTCGGCCGACGGCCGCGAGGGCACCACGGCCTTCCTCGAGAAGCGCAAGCCGCGGTGGGCGCCGTGAGCGGCTGGCCCTTCACCACGGTGCTGGTGGCCAACCGCGGCGAGATCGCGCTGCGCGTGATCCGCACGCTGCGCGTGCTGGGCCTGCGCAGCGTGGCCGTGTACAGCGACGCCGATGCCGGCGCGCCGCACGTGCTGGCGGCCGACCGCGCCGTGCGCATCGGCCCGGCGCCGGCCCGCGAGTCGTACCTGTCGATCCCGGCCCTGCTGGAGGCCGTGCGCGCCAGCGGCGCGCAGGCCGTGCACCCCGGCTACGGCTTCCTGTCCGAGAACGCCGCCTTCGCGCGCGCGCTGGCCGACGCGGGCGTGGCCTTCGTGGGCCCGCCGGCCGAGGTGCTGGAGGCCAGCGCCGACAAGCTCACCGTCAAGCGCCGCGTGGCGGCGGGCGGCGTGCCCGTCATCCCCGGCCCGCTGGGCGCCGTGCCTGACGAGCCGGCGGCGCTGGAGGCGGCCGCGCGCGAGACGGGCTACCCCCTGCTGCTCAAGGCGGCGGCCGGCGGCGGCGGCAAGGGCATGCGCGTGGTGCGCGAGCCCGGCAGCCTGCTGGAGGCGGCCGAGTCGGCGCGTCGCGAGGCGGGCGGCGCCTTCGGCTCGACGGTGCTCTACCTCGAGCGGCTGGTGGGCGCTGCGCGCCACGTCGAGGTGCAGGTGCTGTGCGACCGCCACGGCGAGGTGCGCGTGCTGGGCGAGCGCGACTGCTCGCTGCAGCGCCGCCACCAGAAGGTGCTGGAGGAGGCGCCTGCGCCGGGACTCACGCCCGAGCAGCGCCGGCGCGTGCACGAGGCCGGCGCCGCGGCGGCGCGCGCGCTGGGCTACGTCAACGCCGGCACGGTGGAGATGCTGCTCGACCCGGAGGGCCGCTGCTGGTTCCTCGAGGTGAACCGCCGCCTGCAGGTGGAGCACCCGGTCACGGAGGCCACCTTCGGCGTGGACCTCGTGGCCTGGCAGCTGCGCGTGGCGGCCGGCGAGCGCCTGCCGCCGCAGGAGGCCTTCACGCCGCGTGGGCACGCCGTCGAGGCGCGCGTCTACGCCGAGGACCCCGAGCAGGGCTTCCTGCCCTCGTGCGGGCGCATCGGGGCGCTGGACGTGCCCGAGGGCCCGGGCCTGCGCGTGGACGGCGCCTGGGGCGTGGGGCAGGAGGTGAGCCCGCACTACGACCCGCTTCTGGCCAAGGTGATCGCGCACGGCGCCACCCGCGAGGAGGCCTTCGCGCGGCTGGACGACGCGCTGGCGCGCACGGCCGTCACGGGCGTGCGCACCAACGTGGGCTACCTGCGCGCCATCCTGGCCGACCCGGAGGTGCGCGCGGGGCGCGTGGCCATCGACCTGCTGGAGCGGCGCGCCAGCCTGCTGGCCGCGCCGCCGGCGCCGGCCGACCTCGTGCTGCTGGCCGCCGCCGCGCATGCGCTGCTGCGCCCTGCGGCCGGCGCCACGCCGGCGGCCGCGACCGGCGCGCGCAGCGCCAGCGCACCCGACTCGCCGTGGCAGTCGCTGGCCGGCTTCCGGCTCTCGGAGGCCCCGCGGTGAGCACGCCCTCCTTCCGCCGCCGGCTGGCGCTGGGCACGCGCGTGCTGGCGGCCGAGCTGCGCCTGGCGCCCGAGGGCCTGCTGGAGGGCCACGTGCACGAGGGCGATGCGCGCCGCGAGCTGGCGGCCGAGGCCGTGCGCGCCCCCGACGGCAGCGTGCTGCTGCGATTGGGCAGCGAGTCCGTCCGGGCGCGCGTGGTGCGGCAGGGCGACGTGACCACGGTGGTGATCGGCGGGCGCGCCTACGAGCTGCGCGATGCCGAGCAGGCCGCGCCCGGCCAGGCCGCCGGCGAGGAGCCCTTCGCCACCAGCCCCATGACGGGCCTCGTGGCCAAGGTGGCCGTGGCGCCCGGCGCGCGCGTGGCGCAGGGCGCGCCGCTGTTCATCGTCGAGGCCATGAAGATGGAGTACGTGGTGCGTGCCCCGCGTGCGGTGCAGGTGCGCGAGGTGCGGCGCAAGGCCGGCGAGAAGGTGACGCTGGGCGAGGTGGTGGTGGCCTTCGAGCCCGACGGGGCCGGCGGCGCATGATCCCCGCGGGCCTGCCGCGCATCGAGGTGACCGAGGTGGGGCCGCGCGACGGCCTGCAGAACGAGCGCCAGGTGCTGCCCACCGAGGCCAAGGCCGCCTTCGTGCGCGCGCTGGTGGCCGCCGGCGTGCGCGACATCGAGGTCTCCAGCTTCGTGCGCCCCGACCGCATCCCGCAGCTGGCCGACGCCGCCGGGCTCTTCCGCCTGCTGGGCCCGGCGCCCGCCGGCGTGTGCTACGGCGCGCTGGTGCCCAACGAGCGCGGCCTGGAGGGCGCGCTGGCTGCTGGCGTGCAGAAGGTGTCGGTGTTCACGGCGGCCAGCGAGACCTTCAACCAGCGCAACGTCAATGCCAGCGTGGCCGAGAGCCTCGCGCGCTTCCAGCCCGTGGCGCGCGGCGCCAAGGCCGCCGGCCGCCTGCTGCGCGGCTACGTGAGCACCGCGGTGGCCTGCCCCTACGAGGGCCCGGTGGCGCCGGCGGCCGTGCTGGAGGTGGTGCTGCGCCTGCTCGAGCTGGGCTGCGACGAGGTCTCGGTGGGCGACACCATCGGGGCCGGCACGCCCGGCGAGGTGGGGCGCCTGCTGGACGTGCTGCTGGCGCGCGTGCCGGCTGCGCGGCTGGTGATGCACTTCCACGACACGCGCGGCATGGCGGTGGCCAACGTGCTGGCCTCGCTGCAGCGCGGCCTCGTGCGCTTCGACGCCAGCGCCGGCGGGCTGGGCGGCTGCCCCTACGCGCCGGGCGCGGCGGGCAACCTGGCCACCGACGACCTCGTGTTCCTGCTCGACGGCCTGCGGCTCGAGCACGGCATCGACCGCGCGCGCCTGCACGAGGCCGGCGCGGCCGTGGCCGCCCAGCTGGGCCGCGCGCTGCCCAGCCGCGTGCACGGCGCCCCGCCGCTGCGGGCGCCGGGCTAGGCTCCCGGGCGCCGGCCGCGGCGCCCGTGCGCCCGGGGCAGCGCGGCGCGGTGTCGCGGCCTGCGGGCGCGTGTTGCGCGAAATCGACACGCGAGGGGCGGCGTCGACGCCGGCCCTCCGGGGGGCCGCAGCAAATGGCCTTGGCGGGCGCCAGCGGGCGCCGCGGGGAGATGGCACGCAGGCTGCTCTAGGGGAGCTGTCCCCCAACCCCGGGCCTGGCCACTTGCTGGGCCCCCGGAGAACGAACCCATGCGCCGTCCCTCCCTGCTCGGCCTCGCCTTCGCCCTCGCGCTGGCCACGGCCGCCATCGCCGGCCCGCCCGCCGGGGCCCTGCACACCACCGACGTCAATGGCGTGCGCGTCAACCAGATGCACTTCGAGAACAAGCGCGACGTGTACATCAGCGGTGGCCCCAACAGCAACGCGGGCCCGATCCTGGACGCGGGCAACTACTACTTCATGGTCACCGACCCCTCGGGCAAGGTGCTCCTGAGCACCGACAACATCGCCGACCGCCAGTTCAGCGTGGACAGCAAGGGCCTGCTCTTCGGCACCACGACGCACGCCACGGGCACGGACTTCGACGACGGCGACCAGACCGTGCAGCTGTGGCCCTACAACGACACGCCCAACCCCGGCGGCGTCTACAAGGTGTGGATCACGCTGCAGCAGTACTACAACCCCGCGGCGCCCACGGCGAACTTCGGCTTCGTGGAGAAGTACTGCAAGACCGACACCTTCAAGGTGCGCACGCCCGGCTGCGACTGCAAGTAGTCCCAGCCTCCCGGACCTCCTGCGAGGCGGCGGCCGCGAGCGCGGCAGCCGCCTCGCTTCGTGTCCGGGCCGCGGGGCCTGCGGACCGCAGCGCCGCGCCCGGCCGCGTACCATGCGCGGCTACGCAACAGTCCCGCAGGAGCCCCGCATGAGCCACTACGAGCACGGTGACCTGGCCCGCTTCCCCGAGATCGGCAAGGACGCCCCGCACCTGGCCGAGGCCTTCTTCGCCTGGTACGGCAAGGTCTTCGCCGCCGGCGCGCTCACGGTGCGCGAGAAGAGCCTCATCGCGCTGGCGGTGGCGCACGCCGTGCAGTGCCCGTACTGCATCGAGGCCTACACCACCGGCTCGCTGGAGGCCGGCAGCAACCTCGAGGAGATGACCGAGGCGCTGCACGTGGCGGCGGCCATCAAGGGCGGCGCCGCCCTCGTGCACGGCGTGCAGATGCGCAAGAAGGCCGAGCAGGTCTCGATGTAGCCCGTGGCGCCCGACGCGCCCGCCCCCGACACGCGCCCCGGGCGCCTCGCGCCCGCCGCGCAGCTGGCCGCGCTGGCCGCCGTGCCCGTGCCCAGCTTCCAGGAGCACATGGCGCGCGCGGGCCTGCCGCCGCTCGCCGCCGGCGCGCTGCGCGTGCTGCAGGTGAACGTGGGCAAGCTGTGCAACCAGGCCTGCCGCCACTGCCACGTCGATGCCGGCCCGCACCAGGTCGAGGCCAACATGGACGGGCCCACCTTCGACGCCTGCCTGGACGTGGTGCGCGCGGCGCGGCCGGCGGTGGTGGACATCACGGGCGGGGCGCCCGAGCTCAACCCGCACTTCCGCCGCTTCGCCAGCGCCTGTCGCGAGCTGGGCGTGCGCGAGATCATCGACCGCTGCAACCTCACCGTGCTGCTGCTGCCGGCGCAGCAGGACCTGGCCGCCTTCCTCGCGCGCCTGCGCGTGCACGTGGTGGCCTCGCTGCCGGCCGTGAACGCCGGCCAGACCGACGCCCAGCGCGGCGCGGGCGTCTTCGAGCGCAGCCTCGAGGGCCTCAGGCGGCTCAACGCCGTGGGCTACGGGCAGCCGGGCACGGGGCTGGAGCTCACGCTGATGAGCAACCCCGCGGGCGCCTTCCTGCCGCCGCCGCAGGCCGAGCAGGAGGCGCGCTTCCGCACGCTGCTGCGCGAGCGCCATGGCATCGAGTTCACGCGGCTGGTGGAGCTGGCCAACATGCCCATCCACCGCTTCCTGGAGTTCCTGCTGGCGCGCGGCGACCTCGAGCGCTACCTCGGCACGCTCTCGGCCGCCTTCAACCCGCGCGCGGCCGCGGGCGTGATGTGCCTGGACACGCTCTCGGTGGGCTGGGACGGCCGGCTCTACGACTGCGACTTCAACCAGATGCTGGAGCTGGAGGTGGCTGCGCCGGCGCGCACCGTGCAGGCCTGGCGCGACGAGCTGCTGCGCGGCCGCCCCGTGCGCGTGGCGCGCCACTGCCTGGGCTGCACGGCCGGGCAGGGCTCCTCCTGCGGCGGCGCCACGGCGTCCTAGCCGCCCCGGAGGCGGGCTGACGCCGTGCTGGCGGCGTGCTGCCGGTGCGACGGGAGCCCGTGCCCCCGCTAGGCTGGCGGCATGGGCGACGCGCACTACGGCCAGCAAGAGCAGATGGAAGACGCCAGCATGCAGGGCACGCTGGCCGCGCAGGCGGCGCTGCTGTGGCCGCAGGAGCGCCCGCTCATGGAGCGGCTGGGACTCGCGCGTGCGGGCCGTCTGCTGGACCTGGGCTGCGGCACCGGGCGCCTGGCGGGCCGCATGGCCGAGGCCTGGCCCGCGGTGCAGGTGACGGGCATGGACCTGTGCGAGGCGCACCTCGCCTGCGGGCGGCGCGACTTCCCCGCCGCGCGCGTGCCCAACCTCGCCTTCGTGCAGGGCGATGCGCGCGCCACCGGCCTGCCCCCGGCCGGCTTCGACGCGGTGGTGATCCGCCACATGCTGCAGGCCATCCCCGACCGCCAGCAGGTGCTGGCCGAGGCCGTGCGCCTGCTGGCCCCGGGCGGCCTGCTCTACGAGCTGGCCGAGGACTACCAGTCGCTGCTCGTGGACAGCGACGACCCCGACGCGCGCGACCTGTTCCTGGACTGCGCCGACCCGCTGCTGCCGCTGGGCACCGACATGCGCCACGGGCGCACGGCCTGCCGCCGCTTCCGCAGCCTGGGCCTCGAGCAGGTGCGCACCGATGCGCTGGTGATCGACACGGCCAGCACGCCGCGCGAGCTGTGGGCGGCCATGTTCCAGCACTGGTCGGAGGGCTACGCTGCGCTCAAGGCGCGCATGCTGGGCGTGGCCACCGAGGAGGTCGAGCGCCGCTACGCGCAGGTGATCCGCGCCGCGCGCGACCCCGGGCGCTGGGTGGGCTGGTGGCTCATCGTCGCCTCCGGCCGGAAGCCCGGCGGGCCGGCTGCCTCCTGAGCGCCGCGGGGCGGGCCGCCTTGGCGCGCGTTGCCGGGCGGGCCGTGGCCCGGCGTGCCGCCCGAGGTGCCGCCTGCGGTGCAGCCCGACGTGCCGCCTGCGGTGCAGCCCGACGTGCCGCCCGAGGTGCCGCCTGAGGTGCAGCGGGCGCGGCGGCGCGGGCCGCCGCGCGCGCGGCCTTGCGCGTGGCCGGGCGCATCAGGCGCTCGAAGGCGCGCCGGTGCGCCGCGGGCATGGGCCGTGCGCGCCAGCGGCGCATGTCGATGGCCACGCAGGTGTTGCGCGCGCGGAAGGCCAGCACGCCGTCGCTGGCGCGCCGCCCCTCGTAGCGCCACGTCACCGAGCTGCGGCCCACGCGCTCGGGCTCCACCGTCACCACCAGCACCTCGCCCGGGCCCACGGGCCGCAGGTACTCGCAGGCGGCCTGCACCGTCGGGTAGCCCAGCCCCTCGCGCAGCATCAGGCCGTGGTAGGAGATGCGCAGCGCGCGCTGGAACAGCTCCTCGATGGCCACGTGGCAGGCGTGGAAGTAGCGCGGGTAGTACATGACCTTGGCCAGGTCGATGTCGCCGAAGCGCACGGGGATGCGGCAGGTGAAGGGCATGGGGCGAGCGTAGGGCGCCGCCGGCGCCGGGGCGAGCTTCCCGCCTGCGCGAGGACCTGCCTTGCCCGCGCGGCCCCCCTGCGCGTACAAGGGGCGCCCCCGGAGGCACGCATGGCGTCCAGCCCGTACTGGAACCCCAAGACCGAGACCCTGCCGCGCGCCGAGCTGCGCCGGCTGCAGGGCGTGCGCCTGCGCGAGGTGGTCGAGCGCGCCTGGCAGTCCAGCCCCTTCCACCGGCGCCTGCTCGAGCAGGCCGGCGTGCGCCCCGAGCAGGTGCGCGGCATGGACGACCTCGAGCGCCTGCCCTTCACCACGCGCGAGGCGTGGATGGAGTGCCAGCGCCGCACGCCGATGTTCGGCGACATGGTCACGCGCCCGGCGGAGCGCGCGGTGCGCTACCACACCACCTCGGGCACCACCGGCCGCACGCCGCTGCGCGTGCTCGACGGGCGCGTGGACTGGAAGTGGATCGCCGAGTGCTGGTGCTACGGCTTCCACGGCTTCGGCATCCGGCCCGGCGACCGCGTGTTCTTCGCCTTCTCCTACGGCACCTTCATCGGCTTCTGGGGCGCGCACTACGCGGCCGAGAAGATGGGCTGCCTGGTGCTGCCGGGCGGCAACATGACCACCGAGAACCGCGTGGCGCTGATCCACGAGATGGGGGCCACGGTGGTGTGCAGCACGCCCACCTACGCCCTGCGCCTGGCGCAGGAGGCGCGCGAGCGCGGCATCGACCTGCCGGGCGGCAGCGTCAAGCGCCTGATCCTCTCGGGCGAGCCCGCCGGCAGCATCCCGGCCACCAAGCGCCTGATCGAGGAGCAGTGGGGCGCCAAGGCCGCCGACACGGCCGGCATGACCGAGATCGGCACCATCATGATGTTCGAGTGCGAGAAGCAGCCCGGCGGCACGCACGTGCTCGAGGACCAGGTCATCGAGGAGGTGATCGATCCCGAGACGGGCCGCGCCGTGGGCTACGGCGAGCGCGGCGAGCGGGTGGTGACCAGCTTCGGGCGCGGCATGATCCCGCTCATCCGCTACCGCACGCGCGACCTCGTGGTGAAGGTGCCGCACACGCGCTGCTCGTGCGGCCGCACCTTCGACCTCTACGACGGCGGCATCCTGGGCCGCGTGGACGACATGCTGCTGGTGCGCGGCACCAACGTCTACCCGCGCGCGGTGGAGGCCATCGTGCGCGAGCACCCCGCGGTGGACGAGTTCCAGATCCACCTCACGACGGTGGAGGGCATCCGCGACGAGATCACCGTGCGCTGCGAGGTGCGCCCGGGCCACGAGGCCCAGTGGCCCACGGTGCGCGAGCGGCTGGCCGCCGACCTGGCCGCCGCCATCGAGGGCCTCTCCATCCCCGTGGTGGAGGTGGCGCGCGGCACGCTGCCGCGCTTCGAGCTCAAGGCCAAGCGCGTCAAGGACGAGCGCATCGTGAAGGGAGCCGCCCGATGAGCCCTGCCCCCAGCCCGCGCACCGACCTGCTGGGCCGCCCGCTGACCGACGTGGAGCAGCGCCTCGTGGCCTCCTACGAGGGGCTCAAGGCCTTGCTGGAGCAGGACCTGCCGCCGGCGGCCGCGGCCAACGTGCGCGAGGCGGTGGCCGCGATGTGGCAGGTGATGAACGACCTCGCCCTGCTCGCCGACCGCCCGGATGTGTAGGAGCGGGTTCGTTCCAAGGAGTGGGCGGCGCGCTGGGCCGGGGGCGCTCGGGCCCCTTCGTCGTCCTCGCGTACGCCGGATACGCGTCGTCCTCCTCATGGGCCCGAGCGCCCCCGGCCCAGCGCGCCGCCCACTCCTTGGAACGAACCCGCTCCTACACATCCGGGCGGTCGGCGAGCAGGGCGAGGTCGTTCATCACCTGCCA
>JBJTIJ010000268.1:0-1025 GCA_046094945.1 Planctomycetia bacterium
CTCAAGGTGCGCATCCTGGGGCGCGCCGATCACGGCCGCGCCGCCCTGCTCCTCGAGCGAGCCGCCGAGGTCCTCCAGCAGCAGCAGCGCGCCGTGCAGCTTGCCGCGGTCGAAGAGGCGGCCCGACTCCTGCCGTAGCCAGCGCAGGCGCTCGTCCTCGATGCGCTTGGCCACGATGCCCTCCTCGAGGGCACTGGGCGGGTCGGCCTCCTGCGGGCCCAGCTTGAGCAGGCCGTCGCGGTAGCTGAGCTTGCTGGCGTAGGCCTCCGCACGGCGCAGCGAGGTCTCCAGCAGGCGCCACGCATCGGCGCGCCGCCCCGCCGTGGCCAGTGCATCGGCCTGCGCCGTGATGCGTGCGATGGCCTCGGGCGCATCGGTGGGCTCGGCCTCCGGCATGGCCAGCTCCACCAGCGTCACGAGGCCCGCACGCGGCGGCTCCTCGCTCAGCGGCGGCAGCACCTTCTCGCGCTCGGGATCCAGGAAGCCCAGCCTGAGGTCCAGCGTCGTGCCCGGCCGGAAGGCGCCGTCGGGCGGCACCGGCACCGGCACCTCGTAGGCCACCTTCTGCCCCTTGCGCCACTTCGAGACCGGCGGCTTGGGGCTGTGCGAGAGGTCCACCACCGTGCGGCCCTGGTAGACCAGCGCCAGCACCACGCGGTAGGGCCGCCCCGGCGCCTCCTCGGCCACGTACTCCAGCCGCACACGCCACTGCCCCAGCAGGCCCGCCTCGGCGGCGTCCACCTTGGCCGTCACCCGCACCGGCACCTCGCGGGGCTCGGCCGGCTCCTCGCCGTCGGCCCACGCCCGGCGGCAGCCGCCCGCCGGCCCACCTGCCCACTCCCCCAGCAGCCCACTGGCCAGCCCACTGGCCAGCAGCACGGCCAGCAGCACGGCCAGCGGCAGGGCCAGCAGGCCGCCCAGCGCGCGCAGGGCGGCGGGCAGGACGGGGGACGGGCCGGGCGCGCGCATGGCCCGCCGATCGTACCGCCGGCACCCCGCGGCCGGGACCCCCGGCCCACGCCGCC
>JBJTIJ010000269.1:0-5064 GCA_046094945.1 Planctomycetia bacterium
GGCTACGTGGGCTCGCTGGTGGCCCTGGCCGTGGCGGCGCTGCTCGACCCGCGCCAGCGCATCTAGTGGGTGTGGGTGGCGCTGGCCCTCCAGTGGGTGCTGGGCGCGCTGCCGGCCCTGCGCGTGCTGCCGGGGGACGAGCCCACCGGCACGACCGTGCGCGCGGCGGCGTCGGCCGGCGTCTCCGGCACCTGGCGCAGCCTGCGCGAGGTGCTGGCCACGCCGCACCTGCGCTGGTTCCTGCTGGCGTTCTTCTTCTACATGGACGGCGTGGAGACGGTGATCGTCTTCGCCGGCGTCTACGCCACGCGCACGCTGGGCTTCTCGATGACCGAGCTGCTGGGGCTGATGGCGCTGGTGCAGGTGACGGCGCTGGCCGGCTCGCTGCTGCTGGCGCGCCTGACCGACGTGCGCGGGCCGCGCTTCACGGTGCTGCTGACGCTGGCGCTGTGGGTGGTCACCGTGGCGCTGGCGGCGCTGGCGCCCAGCAAGGAGGCCTTCTTCGCGGTGGGCGGGCTGGCCGGGCTGGGGCTGGGCGCCGTGCAGGCGGCCTCGCGCGCCATGATGGGGCTGCTGGCGCCGCGCGGGCGCGAGGCCGAGATGTTCGGCTTCATGGCGCTGTGCGGCCGCACCGGCTCCATCCTGGGCCCGCTGGTGTTCGGCGCCGTCTCGGTGCTGGCCGGCCAGCGCCTGGCCGTGCTGGCCGTCGTGCCCTTCTTCGCGCTGGGGGCGCTGCTGCTGGTGAAGGTGCGCATGCCCGCCCCGGCCGCGACGGCGCAGGAGCCGCTCGGTGGCTGAGCGCGGCCGCTCGCTGGTGGAGGTGGCCCGCACGCTGGCCCGCGAGGTGGACGCCCTGTCGTTCGCCCCGCCGGTGGCCTGCACCTACAACCCGCTGGCCTACGCCTTCGAGGCGCACCGGGCCTACCTGGAGCGCTGGGGCGGCGGCCGCCCCGAGGCGCTGTGGCTGGGCATGAACCCGGGCCCCTTCGGCATGGCCCAGAGCGGCGTGCCCTTCGGCGACGTGGGCATGGCGCGCGACTTCCTGGGCATCGAGGCCCCGGTGGGGCGCCCGCCACGCGAGCACCCCAAGCGGCCGGTGGAGGGCTACGCCTGCACGCGCGGCGAGGTCAGCGGCCGGCGCCTGTGGGGCTTCGTGCAGGAGCGCTTCGGCCGCCCGCAGGCCTTCTTCCGGCGCTTCTTCGCGCTCAACTACTGCCCGCTGGCCTTCGTGGAGGCCTCGGGCAAGAACCGCACGCCCGACCACCTGCCGGCCGGCGAGCGCGCGCCCCTGTTCGCGGCCTGCGACCGGGCGCTGGTGGCCGCCGTCGAGGTGCTGGGCGTGCGCGCGGTGCTGGGCGTGGGGGCCTTCGCCCAGCAGCGGGCGCGCCAGGCGCTGGCCGGGCGCCCGGTGGAGGTGCACGTGCTGCCGCATCCCAGCCCGGCCAGCCCGGCGGCCAACCGCGGCTGGGCGGCGCTGGCCGAGCGTGCCCTGGCGACGGCCGGCTTCCCCGTGCCCGCGTGCGCGCCGCCGGCGGCTGGCGCGCGGCGCGCAGGCGGTGCTGGCAGGGGTGCGCGGCGGCGGTAGAGTCGCGGCGTGGACGCCCTGCAGCGACTCTTCGAGGCCCGTTTCGGGCGCCCGGCTGCCTTCGTCGCGCCCGTGGCGGCCGACGGCTCGCGCCGGCGCATGGTGCGCCTGAGGCTGGACGAGACGACCAGCGCCATCGGCGTGCTGGGGCCCGAGGAGGAGGAGAACCGCGCCTTCCTCTCCTTCTCGCGCACCTTCCGCGGGCTGGGGCTGAGCGTGCCCGAGGTGTACGGCGAGGACCTCGCCGCGGGCGTCTACCTGATCGAGGACCTGGGCGACACCACGCTCTTCGGCGCGCTGTCGCAGGCGCGCAAGGCCGAGCCCGGCGCCTTCCCGCCCGCGCTGGTGCCCATCTACCGCCGCGTGCTGGCGGCGCTGCCGCGCTTCCAGGTGGAGGGCGGGCGCGCCATCGACTTCGGGCTGGCCTACCCGCACGCGGCCTTCGACCGCCGCTCGATGGCGTGGGACGCCAACTACTTCAAGTACCACTTCCTCAAGCTGGCCCAGATCCCCTTCCACGAGGGCCGGCTGGAGGAAGACTTCGAGCGCCTCGTGGGCTTCCTGCTGGAGGCCGACGCGCGCCACTTCCTCTACCGCGACTTCCAGTCGCGCAACGTGATGCTGCGCGGGGGCAGCCTCGAGTCCGCCGTGCCGTGGTTCATCGACTACCAGGGCGGGCGGCGCGGCGCGCTGGCCTACGACGTGGCCTCGCTGCTCTACGACGCCAAGGCCGAGATCCCGCCTGCGCTGCGCGAGGAGCTGCTGCAGCACTACCTCGACGTGCTGGGCGCGCACCTGTCGGTGGACCGCGAGCGCTTCCTGCTGGAGTTCCGCGGCTTCACGCTCATGCGCATCCTGCAGGCGCTGGGCGCCTACGGCTTCCGCGGCTTCTACGAGCGCAAGCCGCACTTCCTGGCCTCGGTGCCGCCGGCGCTGCGCAACATCGAGCACCTGCTGCGCTCGGGCCCGCTGCCGGTGCCGCTGCCCGAGCTGCGCGCGGTCTTCGAGCGCATGGTGGCCAGCGAGCAGCTGCGCGCGGCCCCGCCGCCCAGCAGCGACGGCCTCACCGTCTACCTCGGCTCCTTCTCCTACCGCCACGGCGTGCCCATGGACCCGGGCGGCAACGGTGGCGGCTTCGTCTTCGACTGCCGCGCGCTGCCCAACCCGGGCTGGGACGCCGAGCTCAAGCCGCTGTGCGGCCGCGACCGGCAGGTGATCCGCTCGCTGGAGCTGCAGCCCGAGGTGCACGCCTTCGTGGCGCACGCGCAGGCGCTGGTGGAGGCGCAGGTGCACACCTACCTCGCGCGCCGCTACACCGCGCTGAGCGTGCAGTTCGGCTGCACGGGCGGCCAGCACCGCTCGGTGTACGTGGCCGAGCGGCTGTCCGCCTGGCTGCGCACGCGCTTCCCCGCCGTGCGCGTGGACCTGCGCCACGCCGAGCGCACGCGCTGGCCCGCCACGGCCGACCGCGACCCGCCGCTGGCGGCGGCGGCGCAGGCGCAGCCTGCCGCGCCGGCGCCCGCGACGGGCGGCTAGGCGCGCATGGCCACGGCGGCCTGCGAGGGCATGGTGTTCGCTGCGGGGCTGGGCACGCGCCTGGCGCCGCTCACCGACCGCCTGCCCAAGGCGCTGGTGGAGGTGGGGGGGCGCACGCTGCTGGAGATCGTGGCGCGGCGGCTCGTGGCGGCCGGCGCCGGGCGCCTCGTGGTGAACACCTGCGCGCACGCGCAGCGGGTGGAGGACTGGCTGGCTGCCCACCCGCTGGGCGTGCCCGTGCACGTCTCGCGCGAGGAGGGCGCGCCGCTGGAGACCGGCGGCGGGCTCTACGCGGCACGCGCCCTCTTCTCGGGCACGCGGCCGCTGCTGGTGCACAACGTGGACGTGCTCAGCGACGTGCCGCTGGGCAGCCTGCTGGCTGCCCATGGCGAGTCGGGCGCGCTGGTGACGCTGGCCGTGATGCAGCGGCCCAGCCGCCGGCGCCTGCTCTTCGACTGTCGCGGCCTGCTGGGCCGCGTGGACGACGCCAAGGGCCTTGACCTGCGCGTGCGCCCGGCCGAGGGCGAGGTCGAGCAGCTGGCCTTCGCGGGCATCCACGTGGCCAGCCCCGCCTTGCTGGGGCGCATCACCGAGCGCGGGCGCTTCTCGGTGCTGGACACGTGGCTGCGCCTGGCCGGCGAGGGCGAGCGCCTGCTGCCGTGGCGCATGGACGCCTGGCGCTGGATCGACGTGGGCCGGCCCGCCGACCTGGAGCGGGCGCGTGCGCTGGCGGGCCCGGGCGCGGCGCCGGGCGCCGAGGGCGGCGTGGCGTGAGCCGCCGGCCTGGCCGCCGCGGCCTGGGCGGGCAGGCCGGCGCGTGACGGGCCCTGCCCTGCGGGTAGCGTCTCGGCCCGGAGGTGCCCCATGACGCACGCAAGCCGCGAGACGGTGCTGGGCCAGCTGGGCTGGCGCTATGCCGTGAAGAAGTTCGACGCCGGTCGGCGCATCGACGCCGACACCTGGTCGGCGCTGGAGGCCTCGCTGGTGCTGGCGCCCTCCTCCTTCGGCCTGCAGCCGTGGCGCTTCCTCGTGGTCGAGAACGCGGCGCTGCGCACGCAGCTGCGGGCCGCCTCGTGGAACCAGCCCCAGATCGAGCAGGGCTCGCACCTCGTGGTGTTCGCCATCCGCACGCCACTGGGCAGCGCGGACGTCACGCGCTGGATGGCGCGCCTGCACGAGGTGCGCGGCACGCCGCAGGCCGAGCTGGCCGGCTACCAGAAGATGATCGAGGGCTTCATCCAGCGGCCGGGCTTCGACACGGCCGGCTGGTGCGCGCGGCAGGCCTACATCGCGCTGGGCCAGTTCATGACCTCGGCGGCCCTGCTGGGCGTGGACACCTGCCCGATGGAGGGCATCGACCCGGCCGCCTACGACCGCATCCTGGGCCTGCCGGCGACGGGCTACGCCACCGTGGTGGCCTGCGTGGCCGGCTACCGCGCGCCCGACGACCGCTTCGCCGCGCTGCCCAAGGTGCGCTACGCGCCGGCCGACGTGGTCGTGCACGTGCGCTGAGGCGGCCGGGCGGGCGCGCCTCCCGCGGCAGGGCGCCCGCCAAAGGAGAACGCCGCCGGGCAGGGCCCGGCGGCGTTCGGTGTTGGTCGGGGCGACTGGATTCGAACCAGCGACCTCCTGAACCCCATTCAGGCGCGCTACCAAATCTGCGCCACGCCCCGGCGCTGGGTACGGAAGTTGGTCGGTTGGGGACGGGGAGTGTAGCCCCGCCGCCACGGGATGCCCCCCTTGGCGCGGCCCGGGCTGCTTGGCGCCCCGTCTGGCGTTGCCGGGCCCCGGTCAGGAGGTAGCCTTCCCCAGCCCTACGTCCCTCCAAGGAAGCACTTGATGCGTCTCTCGCGTGCCCTGCGCTCGGCTGGCCTGTTGCTCGTGACCCTCGCCGTGGCTGGCCGCGATGGCGCTCACGGTCGGGGGCGGCACGCAGGCGTAGG
>JBJTIJ010000270.1:0-4279 GCA_046094945.1 Planctomycetia bacterium
GCTCAACCAGCGCCAGACCAAGGTCGTGGCGCGCACGCTGGCCGTGTCCGCCGAGAGGTCGCCGGAGCGGTGGCTGCCGTGGTAGAGCGGCTGGTCGTCGAAGGCGGGCAAGGCCGAGATCTCGGCCCTGGTGAGCGACACCGGCGTCTTGTCCGCCTTGTCGGAGGTGAAGTACTCCAGGAAGCGGTGGCCGCGCGCGCGCTCAGCCTCGCCCGGCTGGTACTTGCCCAGCCGCTCCTCGCCCAGCAGGTCCACCAGCGTCACCTCGGCCGGGCGCGGCACCACCGTGGTGCCCGCCTTCTCCCAGGCCTTGATGGCCTCGCGGCTGGCCACCACGTCCTTCCAGTGGTGGTTGAGCACGCGCTCGAGGAACTCCTGGCGCACGAGGATCTCGCGCCAGCCCTGCTCCTGGTACTCCTTGCGCAGCGGGTCGGGCGCGGCGCCGTCCGCCGGCGCCGCCGGCGCGGGCAGCCCGGGGAAGGCCTCGGCGGAGGGCACGCGCAGCACGGCCTCGGCAGGCCAGCCCAGCTTGCGCGCCAGCTCCATGCCATGGCCCGACTGCGGGTCACGCGGGTCCTTGGCCGTGAACTCGTAGCCCGAGCCCTCCGTGCCGCGCGCCGACTGCCAGCGCGTGAACAGCGTGTCCTCGTCGGCCGCCCCCACGCGCAGGTCAGGGTAGTCGTTCCACAGGCGCTTGAGCGTGGCCTCGCTCACCAGCGCCACGTGCATGACCAAGGCCTCGAAGCGCCGGCGCATCGGCTGCTGGAAGGCGGTCTTGATCGCAGGCTGGGCGTAGAACGCCTCCAGCTCGCTGGTGTTGCCGCCGCGCAGGTCGTCGGCCGTGCCCGGCTGGCCGTCGGCGCCCAGGCTCGAGGCCTCCCACACACCCTGCTCGGCATTGCCCAGGCTCACGCCCACCGGGCGCTCCCAGGCATCGGTGCGCCCCGCCGTGAGCCACGGGCGCAGCGCCGGCCCGGGGCCCACGCGCCCGCGCTCGGAGCCCACCTCGGCCACGATGTCGTCCGCCGTGCCAGCCTGGCCATCCGGGCCCGTCGAGGAGAGCGTCGGGCCCGCCTCGCCACCCGCACCGCCCGCGCCCAGGGCATAGGCCAGCGGACGGCCCCAGCCATCCTGCGGCACGCTGGTGAGCGCCTGCAGGGCCGTGCCGCCGCCCGAGCGGGCAGGGGCGCGGGTGAGCTCGTCGAGCGTGCTGGGCCACAGGCGCGGATCGCCGCCCGAGCGCCAGCGCACCAGCGCCTCGGCCACGCGGCCCAGCGCCTTGTGCGTCTCCAGCTGTGCCTGCAGGTCCAGGCCCACGTCGTCGGCCGTGCCGTCCTGCCCATCGGGCCCCATGCTGCGCACCAGCGGGTCGCCCTCGCCCTTCACGTAGACGAGGTCGCGGCCCCACGGGTCGCGGGCCGCGCTCTCGGGCAGGGCCCAGCGCTGGTTCTGCACGTCCTTGGACGAGAGCGTGGCCACGCCCTCGGGCCAGGCACCCTTGGCGTCCTTGTAGTCACGCGCACGGTTGACCACCATGCGCACCCGGCGCACGGCCTCGCTCACGTTGCGCAGCGGCTGCTCGACCTCGCCCAGCACGCGCCGCGTGGACTCCTCGGCACGCACCTGCGCGGCGAAGGACGAGGCCTCGGCCGCCAGGTAGCGCAAGTCGACGCGCTCGCGGCTCGCCTTCCAGTCCTCGTAGGCCTGCGCGTACGTGGGGTCGTAGCGCGTGGGGTCCACCAGGCAGCTGAGCAGCTCGTCCTTGACGACCACCTCGCGCACCATCTGCTCGAAGTCGGCCGGCGAGCGGCCCCACACCTGCGTGATGAAGCGCTCGTAGGTCTCGGGCGTCACCTCCAGCGAGGAGGTGCGGTCGTTGCTCGAGAGCGTGGCCTTGATGGCCCGGCCCAGCTGGGCAGGCCCGCAGCGGTAGCCGGCCCGCTCGGCGGCGTGCGCCAGCAGGGCGTGCATCCATGCGCCCTTGCGCGGCGCCGGGGCGGTCGAGTTGCGCAGCCAGGGCGCGAAGTCGATCGTCGGCATGCGCACCGTGGCCATGTACTGCTGCCAGCGCAGCAGCACCTTCTGCATCTCGGCGTCGCTGACCTCCACGCGGTCGGGCTGGCCGGCCAGCTGGAAGCTGCCGCCGAGGTCGCCACCGCTGGGGTGGGGCGCCGAGCCGGCGCAGCGCGTCACCGCGCCGGCCACGGAGAACGTGGTGAGCAGCAGGATGACCAGCCCGAGCAGGAAGTGCCGCTCGTAGCGCTTGAACGCCTTGGTCCAGTGGGCCATGCCGGGTCAGGCTCCGGGGGAAGCCGTCGAGGATAGGCGCGGCCCGCCCACCGGCAAGCCGGCCCAGCCCAGCCAGCCGGGCCGGCGGGCCCGGGCGCAGGCGCGGGAGGCGGGCGCCGGCCGCCGGGGCCGCCGGCGCAGCAGGGCCACCCGGGCCCCACGGCGCGCAGGCTGCACGGGCGGCCACGCGCGCCGGCCTAGAGGCGCGCGAGGTCCTTCGCGCTGGGCAGGTCCTTGAGGTCGTTGAGGCCGAAGGTGGTGAGGAACTTCCTCGTGGTCCCGTAGAGCATGGGCCGTCCCGGCTGGTCGCTGCGGCCCACCACCTTCACGAGGTTGCGCTCGAGCAGCGCGCGCAGCGCCTCGCCCACCTGCACGCCGCGGATGCGCTCGATCTCGGGGCGTGCCACCGGCTGGCGGTAGGCGATGATGCTCAGCGTCTCCAGCTGGCCCTGCGAGAGCTTGCCGTCGACCACGTGCCGCGCCAGGCGGCGCACGTACTCGGCGTACTCGGGGCGCGTCACCACGCGCACGCCGCCGGCCACCTCCTGCAGCTCCACGCTAAGGCCCGCGGCCTCCCAGCGTTGGCGCACCTGCTCCACAGCCTCGCGCACGTGGATGGCGCTCGACAGGCCCAGCACGTCACGCATGCGCTCGGGCGTGAGCGCATCGCCGCTGGCCAGCAGCAGCGCCTCCACGGCCCCGGCCAGGCGCTCGGGCGGCGGCGGCGGGTGCTGGGCGCGCCGGCGGCGCGGGCGCTCGGCAGCCTCGTCCTCGCCCACCTCCGCCACGGCCCCACCCTCGGCGTCCTGGCCGCCTTGATCGGGGCCGCCCCCGGCCTGCGGCTCGGCTTGGGCGGCATCGCCCGGGCCTGCGGGGTCGGGCCCTTCCACAGCAGGCGCGTCGCCCGGGCCCGCCTCCGCCTCCGGGGCAGGCTCGTCTACGGCCGCCTGGGGCGGGAGCTCGTCGTCCGCGGATGCCTTGCCGCGGCCCTTGCGTCGCTTGCTGCTCATGCGCGCACCCTACCGCAGGCCGCCCCCATGGGCGCCAGCCGGGCTCACTTGCTCAGCTGCTCGCGCATGGCACGCCACGCCGGCGCCCAGGTCTCCTCCTTGCTGGAGGCCGCGTCGTAGCTGGCCGCGTCGCTGGCGTCCTTGCCGCCCACCGGGTACCAGCGCCGCAGCAGGTCCCACGCCAGCTGCCGTCCCAGCTGGTCGCCGCCCTTGTCGTCCGGGCGCTTGACCAGGTCGAGCAGGTGGCGCTTGGCAAAGCTCTTGCGGCGCGTGGTGTCGTTGCGCTTGTCGGGGGCCAGCTCGGGGTCGCGCGAGGCCACCGCAGCGTCGCTCAGGGCGCTGGCCGCACGCTGGCGCAGCGCGCGGTCGGCCTCGGGATCGCCCAGGATCTTGGCCAGGTCCTCGGCCTTGACCCGGTTGCGCTTGCCCCAGTCCTCTTCCTGGTACTTCGTGTACTCGTCGACCTGGTCGGCGCGCGGGTCGCGCTCGGCCAGCAGGATCCACTTGTCCACCAGCTGGCTGAGCAGCTCATGGCGCTTCTGGGCGTCGCCCAGCGTCTCGGCCCGGGCGCCGCGGGAGAGCCCCGCGGCGGCGAGCAGCGCGAGGCCCAGGGCAAGGGAAAGGCGCATGCGAGAGGCTCCGGGGCTCAGCGGAACTTGACCGTGACGTCCACCATGGCGCCCGCGCAGCGGTCGCACAGGTAGGCGATGGTCTGGCCGGTCTGGCTGGTCTTGCTGATGATGCCCTGCCCTTGGCAGGTGCGGCAGGGCGAGGCGTCGTCATCCTCGGCCACCTCGAAGAGCTGGCTGGTCTCGACGAACTGCGCCATGAGCCACGAGGCCCGCGTGGCGTTGTCCGCCTTGGTCCACCACTCGTCCTGCGTGGGCGGCTTGGGCAGCTGCATGGCCGGGGCGGCACCGCCACCGCCACCCTGCGGGCGGTTGGCCTGGCCGCCAGCCGAGGGCCGCGGAGGCTGGATG
>JBJTIJ010000271.1:0-6639 GCA_046094945.1 Planctomycetia bacterium
GGCCCAGACGGTGGCCAACACCTACCTGGCCATCGAGGCCGGCCACGAGCTGGTGCCGGCCGTCAACAAGATCGACATGGCGGCCTCGCGCAAGGACGAGGTGATCGAGGAGATGCAGTCGGTGCTGGGCATCGCCAAGGGCACCGTGCTGGCCTGCTCGGCCAAGACCGGCGTGGGCGTGCGCGAGATCCTCGACCGCGTCGTGGACGTGATCCCGCCCCCGGTGGGCGACCCTGCCGCGCCGCTCAAGGCGCTGCTCTTCGACGCAGTCTTCGACAGCTACCGGGGCGTGATCATCTACGTCAAGCTGGTGGACGGCTCGCTGGAGGCCGGGCAGGCCATCCGGCTGTGCTCGAGCGGCACCGAGTACGAGGTGCTCGAGGTGGGCGTGCTGCAGCCCGACCGCACGGCCGTCAAGTCGCTGCGCGCCGGCGAGGCCGGCTACGTGGTGGCCAACATCAAGTCGCTGCAGGACGTGCGCATCGGCGACACGGTGGGCCCGGCGCGCCTGCCCGAGGGCTTCGCGCCGCTGCCGGGCTTCCGCGAGCCCAAGCCGATGGTGTACTGCTGCCTCAACCCCACCTACCCCAAGGACGTCGAGCAGCTGCGCAAGGCGCTGCAGACGCTGCGCCTCAACGACGCCTCCTTCACCTTCGCGCCCGAGACCAGCGACGCGCTGGGCTTCGGCTTCCGCTGCGGCTTCCTGGGCCTGCTGCACATGGAGATCGTGCAGGAGCGCCTCGAGCGCGAGAGCGACATCGACCTGGTGCAGACGGCGCCCAACGTGACCTACGAGGTGCTGCTCACCGACGGCGTGCTCAAGCGTGTCGAGAAGCCCGGCGACATCCCCGAGAGCAACCTGATCGAGGAGTTCCGCGAGCCCATCGCGCGCTGCAACCTGATCCTGCCCGCCGATGCCATCGGCGCCATGATGAAGGTGTGCACCGAGAAGCGCGGGGTGTACGTCGAGACCACCTGGCTCTCGCCGCAGCGCGTGATGCTGGTCTTCGACGTGCCGCTGCAGGAGATCGTGTTCGACTTCTACGACATCCTGAAGTCGGCCACGCACGGCTACGGCACGCTGGACTACGAGGTGAAGGGCTACGTGCCCGCCGACCTCGTGCGCCTGCGCATCCTGGTCAACGCCCAGGAGGTGGACGCCCTCTCGCTGGTGTGCCACCGCGAGCAGGCCCCCTACCGCGGCCGCAAGGTGCTGCAGCGCCTGCGCAAGTCGATCCCGCGCCACCTCTTCGCCGTGCCGCTGCAGGCGGCCATCGGCGGCAAGATCATCGCCCGCGAGACCATCGCCCCGCTGCGCAAGGACGTGCTGGCCAAGTGCTACGGCGGCGACATCACCCGCAAGCGCAAGCTGCTCGAGAAGCAGAAGAAGGGCAAGAAGCGCATGAAGCAGGTGGGCAGCGTGGAGATCCCGCAGGAGGCCTTCCTCTCGGTGCTGGGCGGGGGCGGCGACGACGGCGGCAGCGAGGGCGGCGAGGAGTGAGCGAGCAGCCGGCCGCGCCCGCGCCGCTGCAGCCGGCCGCGGCGCCGGGCCCGGCCGCCGGCGGCAGTGCAGTTCCGCCGCAGGGCGGCAGTGCAGCTCCGCCGCAGGGCGGCAGTGCAGCTCCGCCGCAGGGGGGCAGTGCAACTCCGCCGCAGGGCGGCAGTGCGGCCCCGCCGCAGGGCGGCAGTGCGGCCCCGCCGCAGGGCGGCGGCGAGCTGCTGCGCGAGAACATCGTGGCCTTCGCGGTGGCCATCGTGATGGCGCTGGTGATCAAGCACTTCTGCCTCGAGGCCTTCCGCATCCCCACCAGCTCGATGTACCCCACGCTCTACGGCGAGCGCGATGCGCGCCCCGACGGGCAGGAAGACCGCATCCTGGTCGACAAGTGGGCCTACCTCGCGCGCGACCCCGCGCGCGGCGAGGTGGTGGTGTTCCAGTACCCGCTGGACCGCAGCCGCAACTTCATCAAGCGCGTGGCCGGCCTGCCCGGCGAGTGGGTGCGCATCCAGGACGGCGACGTGTGGGTGCGCCGCGCCGAGGGCGACCCGTGGCGCCCCGCGCAGCGCCCGCGCGCGGTGCGCGAGTCGCTCTACCGGCGCGCCTACCCGCCCGCGCACCCCGAGGAGTCGTGGCAGGGCGGCAGCTGGTGGGAGGCCGAGGAGGGCCGCGAGGGCTGGCGGCTGGACAGCCTCTCGCGCCTGGCCTACGAGGGCAGCGCGCCGGCGCGCCTGCGCTACGCGGCGCCGCTCAACGTGCAGGGCGGCCTCTCGTGCCGCGACCTGCGCCTGTGCATGCGCGTCATCCCGCGCGGCAGGGGCGAGCTCAAGCTGGGCTGGGCCACCGAGGGCGGCTGGAAGGGCAGCCTGGTGCTGCCCATCGGCGAGCCGGACTCGGAGATGGGCCTCTCGCTGGCCCAGCAGGGCGGCCAGGCGCCCGAGGCGCAGCCGCTGGACGTGGTGCTCAAGCCCGGCCGCCCCACCCAGCTGGAGTGGGAGGTGGTGGACGGCGCCATGCACGTGTGGGTGGACGGCGTCGAGCGCGCGGTGCGCCCCTTCGAGCGCACGCCGGGGCGCGGCGAGGGCCGCCAGGCCCTGACGCTGGAGGCTTCCGGCGCGCCGCTGGTGCTCGAGAACCTGCGCATCGACACCGACCTGCACTACTCCATCGGCTCGGCGCGCTTCCGCACCGAGCTGGGCGCGCCGCAGGGCGTGCGCGTGCCCGACGACGCCTTCCTGATGCTGGGCGACAACACCGACTACAGCAGCGACTCGCGCGCCTGGGAGGCCGGCGGCGTGCGCCTCAAGGACGGGCAGGAGGTGTGGTGGAACCTCTCCGGCGAGCAGGGCACCGGCCCCTCGCGCGTGGCCGGCACGCAGCTCAACAGCTGCGTGGACCTCGACGGCATCGAGCGCACCTGGCACGACGAGGAGGAGCAGGAGAGCCTGCCGCACCGCTGGATCACCTTCGTGCCGCGCGACCACGTGGTGGGGCGCGCCTTCGTGATCTTCTGGCCGGCCTGGCCGGCCTTCCCGCGCCGCGTGGGCTGGATCCACTGATGGCGCTGCTGGAGGCCCAGGACCTGGCCAAGGCCTACCGCCGCCGCCCGGTGGTGGACCGCGTGGGCTTCACCGTCGAGCCCGGCGAGATCGTGGGCCTGCTGGGCCCCAACGGCGCGGGCAAGACCACCTCCTTCCGCATGGTGGTGGGCGTGGTCAAGCCCGACGCCGGCTCGGTGCGCTTCAAGGGCGAGGCCATCACGCACCTGCCCATCTACCGCCGCGCGCGGCTGGGCATCGCCTACCTGCCGCAGGAGCCCAGCGTGTTCCGCCGCATGACGGCGCTGGACAACCTGCTGGCCCTGCTGGAGACGCGGCCGCTGGGCCGCCAGGAGCGCCGGGCGCGCGCCGAGCGGCTGCTGGGCGACCTCGACCTCGTGCGCGTGCGCGACAGCCGCGCCGAGGTGCTCTCGGGCGGCGAGCGCCGGCGGCTGGAGATCGCGCGCAGCCTCGTGCACGAGCCGGCACTGCTGCTGCTCGACGAGCCCTTCGCCGGCGTGGACCCCATCACCGTGCAGGAGATCCAGGGCATCCTCGAGCGCCTCACGCACGAGCGCGGGCTGGCCATCCTGCTCACCGACCACACCGTGCGCGAGCCGCTGGCCATCACCGACCGCTCCTACATCATCGCCGAGGGCCGCATCCTGCGCCATGGCGTGCCCGGCGACCTCGTCAACGACGAGGTGGTGCGGCGCATCTACCTGGGCGAGCGCTTCCAGCTCTGAGGCCGCGGCGGGCACCGCCGGCCCAGCGCGCCCCGTGGCGTGCCGTCGCCTGCGGGCCGCGCCCCTCGCGTACCCGGCCCACGCCCCTTGCGCCGCCCGGGCCCAGGTCGGGCGCAGCGCGGGCGCCGGGTGGGCGCAGCGCGGGCGCCGGGCGGGCCCGGGGCCCGCGCCCGGTGCCCCGGGAAGCGGACAGCGGCGGGCCGACCCCTACAGTGGCGCGCCTGCCCCCCCGGAGGAGCGCCGCATGCACGTCCTGGTCTGCGTCAAGCGCGTGGTGGACACCGAGACGCGTGTCAAGGTGGCCGCCGACGGCAAGAGCCTGGACGCCACGGGCGTGCAGCACATCGTGGCGCCCTACGACGAGATCGCGGTCGAGAAGGCGCTGCAGCTGCGCGACGCCGCCGGCCAGGGCAGCGTGACGGTGCTCACCATCGGCCCGGCCGACGCCAGCAAGGAGCTGCGCACGGCGCTGGCCATGGGCGCCGACGCCGCGCTGCACGTGGTGGCCGAGCCCCCCACCGACCCGTGGGCCACGGCCGGCACGCTGGCCGCGGCCGTGCGCGGCCGCAGCTTCGACCTGCTGCTGCTGGGCAAGCAGGCCACCGACGAGGACGACGCCGCCGTGGGGCCGCTGCTGGCCGCACTGCTGGGCCTGCCCTGCGTGACATGGGTGAACAGCATCGAGCGCAGCGGCACCGGCCTCGTGGTGCGCCGCGAGGCGGACGGCGAGACCGAGGTGCTCGAGGTGCCGCTGCCCTGCGTGCTCACGGCCCAGAAGGGCCTGGCCGAGCCGCGGCTGCCGGGCCTCAAGGGCATCATGAATGCCAAGAAGAAGGCCATCGAGGCCGTGGCGGTGCCCGTGGCCGCCGGCAAGTCCGAGGTGCTCTCGCTCTCGCTGCCGCCCGCGCGCGGCGCGCTCACGAAGGTGGACCCCACGCCGGAGGGCATGCGCACGCTGCTCACGGCCCTGCGCAACGACCGGAAGGTGCTTTGATGAGCTCCCCCACGAACGATGTGCTGGCCTACGTCGAGGTGCGCGCCGGCGCGCCCAAGAAGTCGGCCGCCGAGGTGCTCACCGCCGGCCGCCTGCTGGCCGACCAGCTCGGCGGGCGGCTGGTGGCGGTGCTGGTGGGTGCCGGCGCCGGCACGGCGGCCGCGCTGGGCCGCCACGGCGCCGACCGCGTGCTGGTGGTGGAGGGCGAGGCCTTCGCCCGCGCCACGCTGGAGGCCCACGGGGCCGCGCTGCTGGCCGCTCTGGCGGCCTGCTCGCCGCGCGCGCTGCTGCTCTCGGCCAGCGTGGCGGGCAAGGAGCTGGGCGCGTGGGTGGCCGGCCTCGCGGGCCGCGCGCTGGCCGCCGACGTGCTGTCGGTGGAGCAGCGCGACGGCCGCCTGCTGGCGCTCAAGCCCAAGTACGCCGGCAAGGCGCTGGCGCAGGTGGCCCTCGCCGGCCCGGCCGTGATCTCGCTGCGCCCCAACGCCACGCCGGTGCGCGAGGCGGCCCGCACGGCGGCCGTCGAGCCGCTGGCCGTGACGGCCCCCGCGGCGCGCATCGTGCTCAAGGAGGTCGTCGCGGCCGAGACGCGCCGCGTCGAGCTCACCGAGGCCGACATCGTGGTCTCGGGCGGCCGCGGCCTGGGCGGCCCCGAGCGCTGGGGCCTGGTCACCGAGCTGGCCGCCGCGCTGGGCGCGGCCCACGGCGCCTCGCGCGCGGTGGTGGACGCCGGCTGGCGCCCGCACGGCGAGCAGGTGGGCCAGACGGGCAAGACCGTCTCGCCCAAGCTGTACGTGGCCTGCGGCATCAGCGGCGCCATCCAGCACCTGGCCGGCATGAGCGGCAGCAAGGTGATCGTGGCCATCAACAAGGACGCCGACGCGCCCATCTTCAAGGTGGCCGACTACGGCATCGTGGGCGACGTGCAGCAGGTGCTGCCGCTGCTCACCGAGGCCGCCAAGGCCTTCCTGCGCTGAGGCGCCGCGGCACGCGTCCTGCGGCCGTCCGGCAGCCGCTCCGGCGGCGGTGGCCGCAGCCGAACGAGCGCGGCCGTAGGATGGCGCCGTGAGCCCCTCGCCGGCGACGCCCCACCCGCTCGAGCCCCGGCCCCCCGGCCGGCCCTCGCGCCACGGGCGCGTGGCCTTCGCGCTGCGCACCATGCGCCGCAGCCCGCTCATGCGCTGGACGGCGGTCACCACCTTCCTGTGCTGGGGCGGCCTGCTGGGGCTGGTGGCCTTCGGGCGCGTGAGCCTGCTGCAGGGCGGGCAGCTGAGCCTGCTGTCGCTGGGCGCCTGGTTCTTCCTGCTGTGGTGGTTCCCCATCATCGAGTCCACGGGTGCCTTCTTGGCACGAGACCCCCGGCGCGCGTGGGTGGCGGTAGGCTTGGAGTGGCTCGCGGTGGGCGGGGTGGCCCTGGTGCACCTGCTCCTCGCGGTCATGGTCGTCGTCCTCGCGAGGTCCTGATGCGCACCGCCCTCCCCGTCCTGCCTGCCCTGCTGGCCGCGATGCTGGCCCCCGCCCTGTGCGCCCCGCTGGGCGCCGACACGCCCGCCGCGGCGCCGGCGGCGCCTGCGGCCCCTGCCGCGCCGGCCGCCCCCGCGGCCGACACGGGCTGGAGCAGTGCGCCCGCCGCACCGGCGGCGCCGGCGGCTCCCGTGACGGCGCCGGCGCCGGACGCCGCGCCGGTCGCTGCGGCCCCGCCCGTCCAGCCCGCACAGCCTGTCCAGCCCGCGCAGCCCGCCCCGGCCGCGCCGCTGCGCGCCCCGGGGGGGGGCCGCCGGGGCAAGAAGCTGGGGCCGGCCGCCACGCCGGCCCGGCCCGCGGCCCCGGGCGTGGGCCCCGCGCCGGGCCCCCCCCGCCGCCCCC
>JBJTIJ010000272.1:0-22292 GCA_046094945.1 Planctomycetia bacterium
TCGGTAGAGTGCGCCGGTGCGCCGCCTGCTGCCGTGGTTGCTGGTGTTGCTGGCGATAGGGACTTTAGTCCCTCTGCTCTACAGTCCCGCGCGCGGCACGTGGATCTGGCAGGGCGCCAGCCCCGGGCCCGGCTCGCAGGACGACCTGGGCGTGGCCGGCGCGCCCGCGCCGGAGGAGGCGCCCGACCCGCCGGCCGAGGGCGGGCTGCGCCTGCTCTCCGAGCCGCGCCGCAGCGACCCTGCCCTGGAGGCTGCGCTGGAGGCCGAGCGCGCCGCGGCCCGCGCGGCCGCACAGGCCGCGGCACTGGCGGCGCAGCGCGTGGACTGGGCCGGCATGCTGCGCGATGCGGGCGGCCAGCCGGTGGCCGGCGCGCGCCTGCTGCTGGCCAGCGAGGCCGGCACGCTCGAGCTGCTCACGGGCGAGGACGGCAGCTTTGCCGGGCAGGTGGTGCCGGGGCGCTACGACCTGCTGGTGACCGTGCCGGGCCGCGGCTCGCTGTTCCTCGACGACTACCTCGTGGAGGGCGTGGCGCGGCTGGACCTCGCGCTGGTGCTGGCGCCCACCGTGACGCTGCGCGTGCTGCTGCAGCGCGACGGGCGCGGCGTGGAGGGCGCACGCGCCACGCTGGCACGCGCGCGCGGCGAGCAGGCGCTCGCCAGCGCCGCCACCGACGTGGACGGTCGCGTGGCCTTCGAGGGCCTCGCCGTGGGCAGCTACGTGCTGCGCATGGCCGTGCCGCAGGGGCCGGAGCTGGTGCAGTCCTACGAGCTGAAGCAGGACATGGAGGTGGTGGCGCGCGTGCCCGACGCGGTGGAGCTGCGCGGCACCGTCACCGACGCGGCCAGCAAGCAGCCCGTCGCGGGCGCCGTGCTGCGCATCGCCACGGCGGCGAAGGACGCGCCGGGCTTCGTCACCTCGGTGGCCTCGCGCGAGGATGGCACCTTCGCGCTGTTCGTGCCCAAGGGCGCGCCGCGCGAGGTGGAGGTGCGTGCCGAGGGCTACGCGCCATGGCCTGCGGCGCAGGACGTGGGCCGCGTGCTGGGCGCGCTCAAGGGCCTGGGCAGCGGCACGGCGCCGGTGGTGCTCGCGGTGCCGCTCACGGCCGGCGGCGGCGTGGCCGGGCGCGTGGAGCGCGACGGCACGCGCGAGCCGCTGGCCGGCATCGTGCTGCGCCTGCGGCCGCAGCGCGGCGCGGGCCTCTCCGAGGCCGTCACCGACGCCGGCGGCGCCTACGCCGTGGCGCACCTCAACCCGGGCCGCTACACGGTGGAGGTGGCCTCGCCGGGCTGGTTCCCGCTGCAGGCGCTGGCGCTGGACCTGCCGCGCGGGCGCGCCGAGCCGCTGCGCTACGACATCCGCCTGGCCAGCGCCGGCGTGCTCACGGGCAGCGTGGTGCTGGGCGAGGGCGCCCCGGTGAAGGGCGCGCGCGTGTGGCTCACCGGCGGCGGCGCCATCGTGCGCAGCACGCGCGGCGCGGGCCGCCCGCTGGAGACCTTCAGCAGCGCCTCGGGCACGTGGACGCTCTCCGACGTGCCGCCCACGCTGGTGGTGACGGTGCGCGCGCAGCTGGGCGCGCTGGAGGCCACGCCGGCCATCGTCAACATGCAGAAGCCGCCGGCCACGCGCCTGCGGCTGGTGCTGGCCGGCAGCGTGAACCTGCAGGGGCGCGTGATCGACCAGCGCGAGGGCACGCCCGTGGCCGGCGCGCGCGTGCAGGTGAGCCCCAAGGGGCCGCCGTGGGGGCGCGAGGGGCGCAGCCTCGGCAGCGATGCGCAGGGCGCCTTCCGCACCGAGGGCCTGATCCCGGGTGACTACGACGTGCAGGCGCGGCGCGGCGACTACCTCGTGACGCCGGCGCGCACGCTCACGCTCGCGGCCGACGATCCCGAGGAGCGCGTCGAGCTGGCGCTGGACCCGGGCCTGGTGCTGGCCGGCCTGCTGGTGGACGAGCGCGGCTTCCCGCTGGCCGGCCGCGTCACCGCCGACGGCACGGCCGACGGCGGCACGCAGCCCCTGAGCCGCAGCCAGGCGGTGGGCAGCGACGGCCGCTTCCGCCTCACCGGCTTCCAGCCCGGCAGCTACCGCCTGCGCGCCAGCGCGCCCGGTGCCAAGGGCGTCACGCTCACCGGCCTGCGCGGCGGCGAGGAGCGCATGCGGCTGGTGCTGGTGAGCAACGCGCCGCGGCCCAACTAGCGCCGGCAGCCGTGCGGCGCCGCGTGGCCGGGGGCGGCGGGCGGCAGTAGGCTGGAGGCATCGACGCCGGAGGCAGGCATGCGCACGTCCTCGCTCGTGGTGCTGGTGCTGGGGGCCGTGCTGCTGGCCGTGGGCGTGCTGGCGCTCTCGGGGGCGCTGCCGGGGCTGGGCGGCGCGGCGCGCGAGGGCGCGGGCGCGGGCAGCGAGGCTGCGCTGGAAGCGGGCGCGGCGCAAGGCGCCGGGGCGACGGCGCAAGCGCCCGGCAGCGGCGGGCCGCGCCTTGCGGCCAGCGAGGCGGCCCAGCGCCGCGGCGTGGCCTCCGTGCGCGGCCGCCTGCTGGACGTGCGCACCGGCAAGGGCGTGGCGCAGGGCAGCGTGCTGCTCACGGGCGTGGGCTTCGGCAAGGAAGAGGTGGCGCTGCGCGCCGTGACGGGCCCCGAGGGCGGCTTCGCCTGGACGGGCGTGGCGGCCGGTGCGGGCTACGCGCTGCGGGCCGAGGCCGCGGGCCTGGGCGCGGCCTCGCGCAGCGGGCTCGAGCTGCGCGCCGGCGACCTGCTGGACCTGGGCGAGGTGTGGCTGGGCGAGGCGGGCACGCTGGAGGGTCGCGTGCTCGACCCGCAGGGCGCGCCCGTGGCCGGCGCCGAGGTGGAGCTGCACGCCGGCCAGGCGCGCGTGCGCGACATGCTCGAGGGCGGCTTCTTCACGCTGCTGGCCGAGCTGGACCGCCGGCCGGAGCCGCGCGCGCGGCAGGCCACGCGCAGCGACGGCACCTTCCGCTTCGAGCAGGTGAGCCCGGGCCCGCACGTGGTGCTGGTGCGCGCGCCCGGCTGGCGGCAGGCGCTGGTCGAGGTGGCCGTGCTCGCCGGCGCGGCGCGCGAGCCGCTGCTGGTGCGCCTGGCCCCCGGCGGCGTCGTGGCCGGCACCGTGGTGGACGCGGCCGGCGCGCCCGTGCCCGGCGCGCTGGTGGTGGCCATGAGCCAGATGGGCGGGCCGGCCTCCACGCCGCTGGGCCGCACCTTCGCCGAGTCGGGGCTGGACGGCCGCTTCCGCATGGACACGCTGGGCGCGGCCGGCCAGCTGATGCTGGCCACCTACGCGCGCGGCTACCCCACCGCCATCGCCACGCCCGAGGTGGGCCGCAGCGACGTGCGCATCGTGCTCAGGCGCGGCGCCACGCTCGAGCTGCGCCTGCTGCAGGCCAGCGACGGCGCGCCCATCGAGGGCGCCCAGCTGCTGGCCGCGGTGGGCGAGAAGGCCGAGATGGGCAGCGAGGGGCCCAGCACGCTGCTGGTGGGCGTCACCGACGGCGCCGGGGCGGCCACGCTGGAGGCACCCACGGGCAGCCTGCAGATGCTGTGGGCCTCGCACCCGCAGCGTGCCTCGGCCATCTGGGCCGCCACGCGCGGCATGAAGATGCCGGGCATGCTCGAGGGGCCCGAGGACACCACCGTGCGCGAGGGCCGCACCACGCTCACCTTCCGTGCGCCCGACGGCGTGCAGGTGGACGGGCGCGTGCGCGACGGCGAGGGCCGCGGGCTGGCCGGCGCGCAGGTGGCCAGCGTGGGCTTCATGGGCGGCGGCGCCAAGACGGTGAGCGATGCCGAGGGCCGCTTCCGGCTCGTGCTCGACCGCAGCGGCGCGGCCATGCTGCGCGCCCGGCTGGCCGGCTGGGTGCAGGACCGCATGGAGTGGGAGGGAGGCAAGCCGTGGCCGCAGCTGGAGGCCGGCACGCGCGAGGCCACGGTCGAGGTGGTGATGCGCACGTCGGTGTCGGTGACAGGGCGCGTGCTGGACACCGACGGCAGCCCGCTGCCCGGCGCCAGCGTCACGGTCGAGGCCGTGGCGGGCGAGGGCGACGAGTCGCAGCAGTTCGACATGGCGCGCCTGCTGGCAGGGTCCCCGCCCTCCAGCATCTCGCTGGCCGACGGCACCTACCTCGTGGAGGACGTGCCCGCAGGACGCAAGGTGCGCGCCGTGGCGCGCCGCACCGGGCGCGTGCCCGGGGCGGGCGCGCCCTTCACCACGGCCAGCAGCGGCGTGAGCGCCGCCGGCGACCTGCGCCTGCCGGCGGCCGGCCGCCTCGAGGTGCGCGTGCTGGGCTCCGAGGGCCAGCCGCTGGAGGGCGCCGAGCTCAGCGTGTCGGTGCGCCGCAAGGACGGCGTCAGCGAGGACCCGCTGGAGGAGATGATGGGCAGCGCCGACACGGACCTGCGCACCGACGCGCGCGGCGGGGCCACGGTCGAGCTGCTGCCGCCCGAGTGCGAGGTGCGCGTCAAGGCGCGCGCCGCCGGCCACGCCCCGTGGGGCGCCACGCGCAGCGTCGGCCCGGCCTCGTCCCCGTCGGGCCCGCTGCTGGTGCGCCTGCCGCCCGGCCGCGCGCTCTCCGGCACCGTGCGCGATGCCTCTGGCCGGGCGCTGGCGGGCGCCAGCGTGCAGGTGCTCAACGCGCAGCCGGCCAGCGCCGTGCCCGCGCCCAGCCCCGGCCCTGCCGGGGAGGGTGCTGGGGAGCAGGCCCACGCTGCCTCCTGGCAGGAGGAGTGGGACGCGCGGCGCCGGGCCACCACCGACGCCGAGGGCCGCTGGCGCGTGGCCGACCTGCCGCAGGGCGCACTGCGCGTGCGCGTGGCCCACGAGGGCCTGCGCACGCGCATCCAGCCCGTGGGCGCCGAGGCAGGCGCGGTGGACGTGGTGCTGGAGGCCACGCCCGCCGACGCCGCCGCGCGCCTGGCCGAGATCGACGCCGAGCTGGCGAAGGTCTACGCACGCTTCCAGGAGAAGGACGCCGACATGCAGGCGCTCAGCGCCCAGCTGCGCGCACTGCAGCAGGAGCGCGCGCGCCTCGCGGGCGAGGACGAGTAGCCGCGCCCCGCCGCGCCCTGGCGCGCTTCGAGCAGCACGAGGCGGGCGCGAGGAGCCACGTCGTCGTGCGCGAGTCCGGGCTGCGGCTGCGCCTGCACAGCATGCGCGCGCTGCCGGCCTGCGCCGCCCGCGAGCAGGCTGAGGCCGCCGAGCGCCGCGCTGCCGAGCGCCTGCGGGCCCGTGGCGACGCCGTCTGGTCGCGCTGAGGGCGGGCCCGCGCCACCCCGCACGGGGCCTCCCGCCGGGGTCCGGGCCCATGGGTAGACTGCCGCCCGGCTGCCGCGCGGGGCGCGGCGTGGCCCGTCCGAGGATGCACGTGCCCGAGCGCAGCGACACGCCTGGCGAGGATGCGGCGGCCGCGCGGCAGGCCGAGGCCTTGCGGCGTGCGCTGGCGGCCGAGGCGGGCGAGGCGACAGCGGCGGCTGGCCCTGCCGCGCCCGCTGCAGGCGGTGCGGGCAGTGCAGGCGGTGCATCCGGTGCCGCCGGTGCCGCCGCGGGCGCGGGCGAGGGCCGCCTGCGGCTGGACAAGAGCGGTGCCCTGCTGGGCGTGGAGAAGCTCAAGCCCGTGCTGGCGCACCCGCGTGCCGACGTGGGCGCCGGGCCCGCGCCGGCCGCCGCGGCGCCCGCGGCCCCGGCCCGCGCGGCCGCGCCGCGCGAGCCCGGCTCGCGCGAGGCGTCCCGGCCGGGCGCGCCGCGCAAGGCCGTGCTGCCGCCGCGCATCGGCACCTTCGTGCCGCCCGGCTTCCCCGGGGCGGCCGGCGACGACGAGGTGGCCATCGCCGCCGGCACCTTCCTCTACGGCGAGGAGCGCCGGCCCTGCAGCGTGCCCGCCTTCCGCATCGACCGCCGGCCCGTGACGCACGCCGACTACGAGCGCTTCGTGCAGGCCACGGGCCACCGCGCGCCCCTCTACTGGCCCGCCGGGCGCCTGCCCGACGACCTGCGCGAGCACCCGGTGGTGGGGGTGGACTACTTCGACGCGCTGGCCTACGCGCGCTGGCAGGGCAAGGACCTGCCCTTCGAGGACGAGTGGGAGCGTGCCGCGCGCGGCACCGACGGGCGCGACTTCCCGTGGGGCGACACGCCCGAGCCGGGGCGCACCAACACGGCCCGCGACGGGCTGAAGATGACCGTGCCGGTGGGCCTGCACCCCGAGAACGAGTCGCCCGACGGCATGCGCGACGTGCTGGGCAATGCCTGGCAGATGACGCACTCGCCCGCCGCTGGCGGCGGCATCGTGGTGCGCGGCGGCTCGTGGTTCGACATGGCCCACACGGCCAAGGCCTGGTTCCGCTTCGCGGCCCGGCCCAGCGCGCGCAACGGCACGATCGGCTTCCGCTGCGTGCGCCGCGAGGCGCCGCGGCCCGCGATGGCGCGCGAGGTGCCCGAGGAGCGCATCGAGGCCGAGGTGGCCGCGCGCCGCGGCCCGCAGGCGCCGGTAGACGCCTCGGCCTTCAGCGCCGAGCGCCGCGACCTGGTGCCCGACTGGCGCCGCCTGCGCGCGTTGCTCTCGGAGCGGCAGGTGACCGAGGCCGTCACGGCCAGCGCGCGCAGCACGCCGGCGCCGCGCCCGGCCGCCGCGCCCGCTGCGCCGCCTGCGGCCGTGCCCGCCCCCGTGCCCGCCACCGGGCCCGCGGCGCCGCCCGCACCCGCGGCGCCGGCTGCGGCGGCGGAACGCGTGCACGTGTCCTCGCCCACGCTGCGCACGCCGTTGCCCGCTGCGGCTGCCGCTGCGGCGCCTGCGCCGGCCCCCGCAGCCTCCGCGGCCTCCGCGGCCAGCGTGCCCGCCGCGCCCACGGCGGCAGCACCGGCGCCCGCGGCGACGGCGGCCGCCGGCACGCCGCCCGCGCTGTGGGTGCTGCTGGTGCTGGGCTTTGCGCTGGTGGCGGGCCTGCTGGCCTGGCTGCTCGCCCCGGGGGCTGGCGCGCCCGCTGGCGGATCGGGGGGCGGCACGAGCGGTGGCGTGGGCGGTGGCGAGGCCGGCGAGCAGCCGCCCCTGCGCGCCGGGCGCGGGCCCGAGGACGTGCTGGCGCGCGAGCCGGCGCCGGGCGCGGGCGCGCGCGATGGCCAGCCCGTCGAGGTGCTGGAGGGCGGCAGCGCCGCCTGGGACCAGCTGCTGGCCCGCGGCACGCGGCTGGTGGTCTTCGCCGGCGGCGAGGAAGAGGTGGCCGCCGCCACGCGGGCGGCGGCGCGCAGCCTGCACCGGCGCTACCCCGCCGAGCGCCTGCGCGTGGTGCTGGTGCTGCCGCGCACGGCGCTGGAGCGCGCCGACGGCACGCTGGGCGAGCCGGCGCAGCTGGAGCGTGCGCTGGCGGCGCTGGGCGTGGCCGACGGCATGACCGTGGTGCTCGACCCGCTGGAGGCGCGCCGCGCGCTCGTGCGCGAGGTGCGCTACGGCCTCTCCGAGCCCAACGCCGCGCTGCTGCTGGTCGAGGGCATCAAGGTGCACCAGACGCAGCCGCCCACGGGCCCGATGGACCTCGTGCGCCTGCTGCCGCTGGTGCAGCGCGTGCCCGCCCTCGTGCGCCCGCGCTGAGGCCGGCGCGCTGCCGGCCGGGCACGCGCGCGCCGCTCACTTCACGCGCTGCAGCAGCACCTCGGTCCAGCCCTCGGCGTCGCTGCCGTGGCGTGCGCGCAGGCCGCCGCGCTGCAGGGTCACGCGCAGCTGGTTCTCCGAGGCCTGGTCCTCGGACTCGCCCGTGGTGGCGTCGGTGACGCGCCGCGAGGTGACGCGGAAGGTGATCGAGTCGCCCTGGCGCTGGCCCTCGGCCATCTCCACGATCACGACGCTGATGGCGCTGCCGTCCTGCGCGGTGGCCGAGATGTCGGCCCGGATGCCGGCCTCGTAGCGGCCGCCGGCGTGCGCGTCGATGCCCACGCGCACGGGGTAGGTGACCGTGCCGCCCTGCGGCAGCTGCTGCGTCACCGTGCCCTGCCAGGTGCCGGCGAAGGGGTCCTGCCCGGGCGGCGCGGGCTGCGGGCTGGGCCGCGGCGCCGGCTGCGGCCTGGCCCCTGCCTGCTGCGCCTCGCGCGGCAGCCGGAAGGGCGTCTCGGGCTCGTCGGCGGCCCCGTGCGTGCCCACCAGCACGTCGCCCTGCAGGCGCGCCACGATGCGCACCGTGCCCGGCACGTCCTTGCCCTCCGCTGCGCCCTGCGCCATGGCCTTGCGCGAGGTGCTGGTGAACACCAGCCGGTCGCCCTGGCGCTGCCCCGTGCCCTGCTCGAGCAGCACCACGACCTGCTCGCTGCCGTCGGGGCCGCGCACCGTCACGTCGGCGCGGAACACGAAGCTGTAGCTGCCGTCGGGCTGGCGGTCGATGCCCATGCGCACGGGGAAGGTGAGCGTGCTGCCGTCGCCCTGCCGCTCGCTCACCGGGCCGCCGAAGATGCCGGTGAAGGGATCGTCGTCGCCGTCGCCGCCCTGCGCGTTGCCGCCCGGCTGCACTGTGCCTCCGGGCTGCACTGTGCCTCCGGGCTGCGTGCCGCCCGCAGGCGCGCCACGGCCCTCCTCGCGGATGCCCCACGTCTCCAGGATGCCGGCCGGCAGGTCGTCGAGCTCGGGGTTGGCCACGCCCTGCGTCCACAGCGAGCGCACGTCCACGAGGTAGACCCGCCCGTCCTGCGCGGCGGCCTGCAGCTCCTCCGTGCCCTTCTGGAACATCGACATGGCGTCGGCCGAGCCGTGGCGCAGGCCGCCGGCGATGCCGGTGGCCTCGAAGCCCTGCAGCTGCTGGCTCTTGGGCAGCCGGAACACCGGGAAGCAGTGCCCCGGGATGAGCGCCAGGTGCGGCTCGATGCCCACCGCGTGGGCCATGGCGGCCATCAGGATGGCCAGGTCGATGCACGTGCCGCTGCGGTCGCGGATCACGTCGCGCGGCAGCTTGACGTGCTGCACGGCACGCGGGTCGAAGGACACGCTCTTGTCCTCCAGCATCGCGGGGTGCTGGTAGGTGAAGTCGTTGGCGCGCAGCAGGTCGTAGCAGGCCGCCAGCACGCGCACGGCGTTCTCGTCGCTCTCGACGGCGCCCAGGCCGCCGGCCATGCGGTTGGCCATGGCCGCCATGCGCTTGACCACCGGGTCGTCGCGGCTCACCCACGCCGCCAGCAGCGGCGCGTTGTTGTAGGCCTCCTGCCAGGTGCCGAACGACTCGCCGGCCGCCAGGTTGCTGAACACGAACTCGCCGCCGCCCAGCAGCACCAGCCGGCCCGCGTCCTCGTCGGCCTGCTTCTGCCCGCGCTCGTCCTGCCACGACCACTCCACGCGCAGGTCGGCGGGGGTGTTCGAGCGCAGGCGCGCGATGCTGGCGTCCAGCACGGGGTAGTAGGGCTCCACCACGGTCTGGCCGGGCACCACGTCGCCCTTCTTCGCCCACGGGCTCCACTCGGCGAACTTGTCCAGCCGGAAGCGCACGCGCACGTCGCGCGCCACGCTGCCGCCCGTGTTGCGCAGCACGGCCTTGGCGACCCACTGCGAGCCGAAGGCCGCCTTGAGCCCGTAGACCTTGTAGATGGTGGTCATCAGGCGGTCCTTCACGCGCAGGCCCACGTCCAGCGCCGGGGCCCCGCTGGGCGCAGGCAGCGGCAGCGTCCAGGTGAGCGCATGGGTGCTGGCGTCCCAGTTGGCGTCGCTGGCGCCGTCCGGCAGCAGGTAGATGAGGCGCCCGGCGTAGTCGGCGCCCTCGCCCCACGAGCCCTCGGTGGAGAGCACGGCGCGCAGGCGCCCGTCCACCTCGTTGCCGGCCAGCAGCTCGCGTCCCTCGTCCACCGTCACCAGCCAGCGGCCCTGGCCCAGGTGGCGCGCCGCGCCCAGCTCGTCCATCGTCAGCACCACCGCGCGCGCGTCATCGTCGTAGCCGGCCGTGGGCTCGCCCGTGACCTCGCTCTCGCTGCGGTTGCCGTGCACGTCCTGCAGGAAGCGGCGCGGGTCGGGCGTGACCTGCTTGATGCGCGCCCCGTCCTCGGGCGCGCAGTGGATCTCCACGCGGCCGCGCGCGTCGCCGTGCGGCGCGAGGTCGACCTTGGCGTACAGGCTCATGCGCCCCGCCTGCGGCGCGGGCAGCAGCGTGGGGTCGTCCTCGGCGGCCAGCGGGCGCAGGCCCGGCAGGGCGGCCAGCAGCAGCAGCAAGGCCAGGGCAGCGCGGGGGAACAGCCTCATGCGACCTCCTCGACAGGGGCCGCCATCGTAGGAGCCCGGTGACAGCGGCGCGAGGCGGGTGGCCGGCGCCGCGCCCGGCCGGCCCCGTGCGCGACCGGCCCCGTGCGCGACCGGGCCCGTGAGCGACCGGCCCGGCCCCCGCCCGCCAGCCGCGCCGCCCGCGCTCAGGCCTCGGGGAACAGCGCCCCGTGCAGTGTGCGCACTGCGTCGGCGGTGCGCTCCTCGGGCACGACCAGCTGCAGGTTGGTCTTGGTGCCGCCGTAGGAGATGGCGCGGATGGGCATGCCCACCGCCGAGAGCGAGGCGAAGACGCGGTGCGCCAGGCCCGAGAGGTCTTGCACGCGCTCGCCGACGATGGCCACCAGCCCGTTGCCGCGCTCGACGGTCACCGTGCCCACGGGGGCGAGGTCGGCCACCACGGCCTCCAGGCCCTCGTCGCTGTCCACGCTCACCGTCACCGACACCTCGCTGGTGGCCACCAGGTCGACCACGACGTCGTGGGCCTGGAAGGCCGCGAAGACGCTGGCCATGAAGCCCGACTGGCCCAGCATGCGGCCGCTGACCACGTTCACGAGGCGGATGCCGCGCTTGCTGGCGATGCAGGCCACCGGCGCGCCCGCGGTGGTGCGCGCCGGCAGGATCACGGTGCCGGGCGCCTTGGGCTCGAGCGTGTTGAGCACGCGCACGGGGATGCCCTGCTCGACGGCCGGGTGGATGGTGGCCGGGTGGATCACCTTGGCGCCGTAGTAGGCCAGCTCGCTGGCCTCGGCGTAGGTGAGCGTGGCCACGGGCCGCGCGCTGGGCACGATGCGCGGGTCGGCGGTGAGCACGCCGCTGACGTCGGTCCAGATCTCGACTTCCTCGGCGCCCAGCGCCTTGCCCACGATGGTGGCCGTGTAGTCGGAGCCCGAGCGGCCCAGCGTGGTGACGTTGCCGTCGGCGTCGCGGCCCAGCCAGCCCGTCACGATGGGCACGCCCTTCACGCGCGCCAGCGCGGCCTTGAGGTTGGGGTAGGCCTCGGGCAGCGGCGCCGCGCGCGTGTGGCGGTTGTTGGTGACCAGCCCCGCCTCGTCGGCCTGCACGCAGGTGGCGGGGATGCGGCGCCGGCGCAGGTAGGCGGCGATGGTCTTGCACGACATGCGCTCGCCGAAGGAGGCCACCGCGTCCAGGCTGCGCGGCGTGAGCTCGCCCAGCAGCCTCAGGCCCTGGAACATCTGCTCCAGCCGCCCCAGCTCCTCGTCCACCAGCGAGGCAGGCAGCCTGAGCGCGGCCAGCATGTCGGCCTCGAGCCGGCGCACGGGGCCGAGGTCGGGCTGCCCGCGCGCGGCCTGCTGCGCGCCCTGCAGCAGCATGTCGGTGACGCCGGCGTGGGCCGAGCACACCACGACCGGCTTGCGCGGCAGGCGCTGGCGCACCAGCTTCACCACCGTGTCGATGCGCTCGCGGTTGCCCAGCGAGGTGCCGCCGAACTTCATGACGATCACGGGCGCGCAGCTCCTGATCGCCGCCAGCCCGCGCCGGCGGCCGCCCGAGGATGCCACGGGCGCGCGCGGTGCCGGCACCTCATCTGGGGCCGCATCCGCCCCGCATCGGCCTGCGGCCCGGGCGGGGGTGCGGCACGCCTGTGCGCGCGGCGACCGCCGGGGCCACGGGCCCGGCTGCCGCGGGGCCCTGCAGTTGCGGGCCGCGGTGGCTGCGAGGCGCGGTGGCTGCGGGGCCGCGGGGCCGTTGGACCGTGCGGCCGTGCGGCCGTGCAACCGTGGGGCCGGCGGCCACCGGCCCGCCCGGCCTGCGCCAGCCTGCGGGGAGGGGCCCGCCCCACGGCTACACTCCCGCCCCATGAAGCAGAACGACCTGATCTACGACTGGAACACCGCCCAGGCCAGCCCGCTGGCCGGCCGTCCGCCCGCCGAGGTGGACGACGAGACCATGCGCGACGGGCTGCAGAGCCCCAGCGTGCGCCATCCCGACCACGCGCAGATGGTCGAGCTGCTGCACCGCATGGCGGCGCTGGGCATCGAGTCGGTCAACATCGGGCTGCCGGGCGCCGGGCCGCACGTCGAGGCCTCGGCCAAGCGGCTGGCCACCGAGATCCGCGACCGCCACTTCCCCATCCTGCCCAACTGCGCCGCGCGCACCGTGGTGCAGGACCTCGAGCCCATCCGCCGCATCAGCGAGGAGGTGGGCATCGCCATCGAGGCGGCCATGTTCATCGGCTCCAGCCCCATCCGCCTGGAGGTCGAGGGCTGGGACGTCGACCACCTGCTGCGCACCAGCGAGAAGGCGCTGTCCTACGCGCGCCAGCACGGCCTGCCGATCATGTTCGTGACGGAAGACACGACGCGCACGCCCCCCGACATCGTGCGCCGCCTCTACGGGCAGGCGCTGGACATGGGCGCGCAGCGCCTCGTGGTGTGCGACACCTGCGGGCACGCCACGCCCGACGGCGCGCGCGCGCTGGTGCGCTTCGTGCGCGAGGTGGCGCGCGAGCGCGGGCGGGCCGACGTGAAGATCGACTGGCACGGCCACCAGGACCGCGGCCTGGCCGTGATCAACTCCATCGCCGCCTACGAGGCCGGCGCCGACCGGCTGCACGCCGCCGGCCTGGGCGTGGGCGAGCGCTCGGGCAACTGCGCCATGGACCAGCTGCTGGTGAACCTCAAGCTGCTGGGCTACCTGGCCCCCAGCCGCGACCTGCGCGGGCTGGTGGCCTACGCGCAGGCCGTGTCGCGCTACCTCGAGGTGCCCATCCCCTTCAACTACCCCGTGGTGGGCCACGACGCCTTCGAGACGGGCACCGGCGTGCATGCCGCGGCCGTCATCAAGGCGCTCAAGCGTGGCGACCACTGGCTGGCCAACCGCGTCTACAGCGGCGTGCCGGCCGACGAGTTCGGCCTGCAGCAGGTGATCTCGGTGGGCCCCATGAGCGGCAAGAGCAACGTGGTGTGGTGGCTCGAGCACCATGGCTACGCGGCCGAGCCGGCCACCGTCGAGCGGCTCTTCGCCGCCGCCAAGGCCTCCAGCAAGGTGCTCGACGACGCCACGCTGCACGCGCTGGCGCGCGAGTCGGCGGTGGGCTCGGCCTAGGCCGGGCCACGGCAGGGAGGCGCGCGTGCCCGGCCTGCTCATCACGAGCCGCTGCGAGGGCCGCGTGGCCGTGGTGAGCGTGCAGGGCGAGCTCACGCTGGAGCACCTGCCGCGGCTGGAGGCCGAGGTGGGCGCGCGGCTGGGCGAGGGCGCCCTCCACCTGGCCTTCGACCTCGCGGGCCTTGCCTTCATCGACAGCCGCTCGCTGGGGGCGTTGCTCGTGCACGAGCGGGGGCGGCGGGCGGCCGGCGGGCGGCTGGTGCTCAGCGGCCTGCGCCCGGGCCTGCAGCGCTCGCTGGCAGCCGCCGGGCTGGCCTCGCTGCTGCCCGTGGCCGCCGACCTGCCCAGCGCGCTGGGCCAGCTGGCCCGCTAGGCGGCCGCACGCCGGCCACCGCACGCCCCGCAGGCGAATAACGACCGTTCGGTCTGTATATTGGGCTCGTGCCCCGGCTCCGGGCGCCCCCGCGTGCGTGCTAGCATCGCCCCTTCGCATCGGGCTGGACGCGAACACGCCGCAAACGCGGGGTGCCGGCCTGGTGGGAGGAGCGCCCCGCGGCGCGAGAGGCAGGCAGGACGGCCCATGGCGGCCGGACCGCAGGCTTTTCGTCGTCTCAAGGGGCCGAGGCCACGGTCCGATCCCGGGAGTTGCCGTGAAGAATCCCCGCCCCTCCAGCGCTGTCTCGTGGGCCCTGCGCAGCCTGCCCCTCGTGCTCGTGGCCGCCGGCGGCCTGTGCGCCGACGAGCTGGGCCCGCGCGCCCTCAGCGGCAGCCCCGATGCGGAAGTGGTGGCCTCGGGCGCGATGCCTGCGCCCTCCGTGCTCAAGGGCAGCCCCGACGGCGAGCTGGCCGCGGCCATCCCCACGGCGCGCGACTTCAGCATGCTCAGCGAGGTGAACCGGGCGCGCGCCCAGCGCGGCCTGCCGGCCCTGCGCTACGAGGCGCGCCTCTTCGCCTGCGCGCGCGAGCACAGCGAGCAGCAGGTGCGCGGCAAGTTCCTGGGCCACGGCGACCGCGCGGGCGGCACCGACACCTTCAGCGCGCGCCTGCGCACGCATGGCTACGCCGGCCGCACCATCGCCGAGGTGGTGGCGGGCGACTACGTGCAGGTGGGCGATGCGCTGCAGAAGTGGCTCGACAGCCCTGCGCACGCCGACATGCTGCTGGACCCCGACATGGTCGAGGCCGCCTTCGCCTGCGTGGACGGCGACACGCCCGGCACGAACCGCTGGACGGGCGTGCTGGCCGACCCGCAGGGCAAGGCCACGCCGGTGGCGGCCGCTGCGCCTGCGCCGCTGGCGGCCGTGCCCGCCCCGGCGATGCCCAATCCCGCCACCCGCGTGAGCGCGCCGCCGGCCATGGCGCCGCGCAGCACGCCGGGGATGACGCCCGCGCGGCCCGCGCTCACCTCGGCCCAGCCGCTGGTGGGCTCGCCCGACGGCAACCTGGTGCCGCCGCCGCTGGGCGCGCGCACGAGCCCGGTGGTGCCCAGCGCCGCGCGCGTGCAGCCGGTGGTGCCGGTGGCCCCGCGCATGCAGCCCGTGGTGCCGGTGGCGCCGCGCGCGCAGCCGGTGGTGCCTGCCCCGCGCACGGCGGTGCAGCCCACGCCGCCCTCGCGTGCCGTGCCGCCGGCCAGCGCCCAGCCCTGGTCGCCCAACAGCATGCCCACCTACATCCCCACGCCCCCGGCGCGCACGCGCAAGACCGAGTGCGTGGGCGGCACCTGACGCTAGGGCTACGGCCTCCGTCGGAGGCCATGGACGCGAGCAGGGCCGGCGCGATGCGCCGGCCCTGATCGTTTGTGGGGCGCGAGAGCCTCGCGCGCCGAGCAGCACGCCGTGCGCGCCTCGCCCGGCCCCGGGCGACGCGAGTGTCCCGCGTGCCCTGCGCACTCCGCATGCCGGGGATCCCGCCCGTAGGCTGGCCCGCGCGTGGCCCGTGCGTGGGCCGCGCGCGGAGGGTGCCCGATGAGCTCAGGCGTGCGCAGCGGGTGGGGCGTCGGGCTCGCGCGGGCCCTGCTGGGCCTGCTGGCGCTGGCGAGCCCGGGCACGGCCGACACGCCGCCGGGCGCGGCCCCTGCAGCTCCTGCGGCCCCTGCCGCGCCTGTGCCGGCCGAGCCGGCCGCGCCGCTGGAGGAGCGCGCGCGCATCCTGGCCGTGGAACTGCGCCGCGGGCCGGCGGCGGCGCTCGAGCCCTGGCTCGCGCCGGGTGCGCAGCCCCAGCTGCGCCGCCTCGCCGTGCGCGCGCTGGGCCGCATCGGCGACCGCGCGGGCGCGCCGGCGCGGCTCGCGGCGCTGCTGGGCGCCGGCGGGCCCGGCCTCTCCGAGGTGCTCGAGGCCGCCGGCGTGAACGCGGCGCCCTCGCTGGCCGAGCCGGTGCGCGCCCACGCGGGCGCGGCCGACCCGGCCGTGGCGGCCGCGGCGCTGGAGGCGCTGGGCTGGATCGGCGGCGACAGCGCCGGGCCGGTGCTGGCGCGCGCACTGCACCGCCCCGAGCCCGCGGTGCTGGCCGCCGCGCTGGCGGGGCTGGCGCGTGCGCGCCCGGAGTTCCTGCTGGAGCGCGTGCTGGGCTTCCTTGCGCACCCGGACGCGGCCGTGCGCCGCGAGGCGTGGTTCGCCGCATGGATGCTCTCGGGTGCGCGGCGCCGCGCGGCCACGGCCGGCGGGGGCGCGTGGGCCGGGGACGCCGCGCTGGCAGCGCTGGTGGATGCCCGGCGCGACGACGCGGGCCTCGTGGCCCTGGACCTCGTGCGCCCGCTGGGGCTGCTGGCGCCCTTGCCCGCTGAGGGGGCCGCGGGCGGCCCGGGCGTGGCCCTGCTGGAGGCGTGGGCCGGGCGCGTGCTGATGGAACCCCTGCTGCCCGGCCCGCTGGGGCCCACCTCGATCGACCCGCAGCCGGATGCCGAGGCCGGCAGCCTGCGCCGGCGCGTGCGCCACGAGGTGATCGCGCGCCTGCTGGGCCCGCGGCGCGGGCCCGAGGTGGAGCGTGCGCTGCTCGCGTTGCTGCAGGGCCCCGATCCGGTGGCGCGCGAGGCTGTGCTGGAGGCCGCCGGCGCCGTGCCGCGCTCGCCGTCCTTCGTGGAGGGCCTGCGCGCGCACGCCGCGCGCGAGCAGGATGCGCGCGTGCGCGAGGCGCTGGCCGTGGCGCTGGCGCGTGCCGGCGACGCTGCCGCCGCTGCCGCGCTGCTGGCGCGCGACGATCGCCCGGCCGATCCCGTGCTGCGCACGCTCAGCGCGCTGCGCGTGGCGGCCGCGGCCAAGACGCCCGAGGCGCTGGCGCGCGTCGTGGACCTGGCGCTGGCGCCGCCGGCGGCGCCCGCCGTGCTGCTGGAGGCGCTCTCGCTGCTGGAAGAGCAGCCCGGCCCCGCCGCGGCGCGGCTGGTGGAGGCCACGCTGGCGCACGCCGACCCCTTCGTGGCCGCCGCCGCCGTGGGCCTGTGCGGCAAGCAGGGGCGCGTGGACCTCGCGCCGCGCCTGGACGCGCTGCTGGCGCTGGCGCAGGGCCACGCCGGGCGCGACGTGCGCCAGGCCGTGGTGGAGGCGTGGGGCGCGTGGCTCGAGCAGGGCAAGGCCGACGCCGAGCTGGCCGCTGCGCTGCGCGAGCGGCTGGTGCTGGCCGTGCGCGTCGATCCCTCCTTCACCGCGCGCGCGGCCGCCCGCGCGGCGCTGGGGCGCCTGGGCGTGCTCGAGGGCCTGCCGGCCGAGGACCCGCTGCAGCCCAACGAGTGGGGGGGCTTGCCGCGGCCGCGCGTGCCGGTGCTGGGGCTGGACCTCGCGCAGGGCACGGGGCCGCTGGGCGAGGCCGAGATCCTGGCGCTGGCCGACGTGCTCGCGCGCGAGCAGCCCGAGGTGCTGCTGGAGGGCGACGTGGGCACGCTACGGCTGCGCGTGGACCCTTCCGAGGCGCCGGTGCATGCCGTCTCGCTGGTGCTCAACGTGCTGGCGGGCACCTACGACGGCACGCCCTGGCACCGCGTGGTGCCCTCCTTCGTGATCCAGGGCGGCGACCCGCACGGCACGGGCAACGGCGATGCCGGCGTGGGCCTGCCCGACGAGATCACGACGCGGCGCTTCGTGCGCGGCGCGCTGGGCATGCCCAAGGGCGAGCTGCGCGACACGGGCGGCTGCCAGCTGTTCATCATGCACAGCGACTACCGCCCGCTGGACGGGCGCTACACCTGCTACGGCGAGGTGCGCGCGGGCCTGGACGTGGTGGACCGCATCCGCGTGGGCGACCGCATCGTGCGCGCCCGGCTGGCGCCGCGCTGAGGACGCCTCGCGCGCGGGAAGGCACCGGGCGGCCCGCAGGGCGGGCCGCCCGCGGATCCGCCCGGGGACGTCGCGGGCCTAGTCCTGCTTGGGCGGCTTGCCGCCGCCCATCAGCTCGGCCAGCTTCCTGGCCAGCGCCTGCTCGGGCGTGAGCGGCTTCTCGGCCGCGCCCTCGCCGGCGCGCAGCGAGATGCGCCGCGGCGTGCCCGGCTCGTCCTTGATGCCGCGGTCGAAGAGGCCCAGGTCGCGCTTGGGGTCGCGGCCGCCGAAGGCGCCGCCGTTGCTGGGCGGGCCGCTGGGCTTGCGCGGCGCGCGCGGCGCCGGGCGGCCCTCGCCGGTCTCGGCCGCGCTGAACATGCGCGGGCGGGCCGGCCCGCGCTCGTCGCGTGCGCCCCGGCGCTCGTCGCGGCCGCCGCGGCGGTCGCCGCGCTCGCGCCGCACGCCATCGCCTGCACCGGCCGGCGCGCCGGCGCCCACGGGCTGGCCGCGCTCGCCGCCCTCGCGGCGCGGGCCGCGGGGCCCGCGCGGGCCGCGTGCCGGACGGTCGTCCAGCGGCAGGCGCGCATCGGAGCGCATGGTGAGCGTGAGCTTGCGGCGCTCGGGCAGCACCTCCAGCACGCGCACCAGCACCACGGCCCCCAGCGGCGCCACCATGGCCGGGTCCACGCCCGGGCGGTCGCCGATGTGGGGGACGGGCAGCAGGCCCTCGGCCTCCAGCCCCACGTCCACGAACACGCCGAAGGGCGCCACGCGCGTCACGCGGCCCTCGAGGGCCAGGCCCGGGCGCAGCGTGGCCAGCGTCGTGCCCTCGGGGGGCGCGATGGGCACGGCGAAGCGCGGCCGCGGGTCGCGCGTGCCGTGCGCCAGCTCGTCGAGCACGTCCAGCAGCAGGGCCTTGGGGCGTCCCTCGCCGCCCAGCGCCTCGAGGTCGAGGCGCTCGAAGCAGGCGGGCTGCGCGCAGAAGGCCTGCACGTCCAGCGACAGCTGGGCCGCCATGGCGTCCACCAGCGCGTACTGCTCGGGGTGCAGCTGCGTGCGGTCGCGCAGGTCGGCGGCCTGCGGCAGGCGCAGGAAGCCCACGGCCTCCAGCGCGGCCTCGGGGCCCACGCCCTCCCAGGTGGCCAGCTCGGCCTTGGTGGCCAGCGGCCGCTCGGCACGCGTGCGCACGAAGGCCTCGGCGCGCGCGCGGCTGAAGCCGGGCAGGCGCGCCAGCAGCTCGGCGCCCGCGCGCGAGGCGTCCACGCCCACGAAGGCCACGCACGAGGCCAGCGTCTCGTCCAGCAGGCGGCGCAGCTCGCCCTGGTGCACGTCGCCCATGTGCGGCCCCAGCGCCAGCGCCTTGGGGTCGAAGGTGGCCAGCTCGGCCAGCGGGTCCTGGAAGCGCCGCGCCAGCGAGAGCGCGCCGCGGTGCTCGCCCTTCACCTCGGGGCAGTCGGGCGTGTCCAGCGCGCCCAGCGCCTCGGCGGCGCGCACCCCGCCGTCGTGCACCACCACCAGCGGCAGGTCGCGGCCCTCGAGCGCCTCGCGCAGCAGCGCCAGCGCCTCGGCCTTGCCGCCCGTGCTGCCGACGGCCACGGCCTCGACCTCGTGGCGGCGCAGCACCTCGCGCAGCTCCTGCACCACGTTGGCGCGGCCCGAGCCGGCCTCCAGCGGCAGCGTGCCGCTGCCCGCCGGCAGGCCCTGTGCGTCGATGGCGCACCAGCGGTGGCCGCCGGTGACGTCCGGGCGCAGGCCCAGCACCTTGCGCGCGCCGCCCACGGGGCCCAGCAGCAGGTTGCGCAGCGTGCGCTCGAAGGTCTCGCAGGCGTGTGCCTCGGCCCGCTCGCGCAGCGCCTCGCGCGCCTCGCGCTGCAGCAGCGGCTTGAGCAGGCGGCGGTAGCCGTCCTCGGCCGCCGCGCGCAGCAGGCCGGCGTGCGGGTGGGTGGGGGCGCAGGCACGGGCATGCACCAGCGCCAGCGCGCCGGCCTCGGGCGGCTCGACGCTGCCCGCCAGCACGCGCTCGCGCTCGCCGCGGCGGATGGCCAGCAGCTTGAGCGGCGGCACGCGCCCCGCGGGGCCCTGGTCGCCGGCCAGCGCCGCGTGGCGGCCGGCCTCGCCCTTCTTCTCGCTGCGCACCGACACCACCATGTGGCCGTCGTGGGCGTAGAGGTCGCGCAGCCCGGCGCGCAGGCCCGCGTCCAGCGAGAGCTCCTCGGCCAGGATGTCGCGCGCGCCGCCCAGCGCCTCGTCGAGCGTGGCGGGCTGGGCACCGGGCTTGAGGAAGGGCTGGGCCAGCGCGGCCAGCTCGCTGCCCTCGGCGGCCGCGCGGATGGCGTCGGCCAGGCCCTGCAGTCCCATGCTGCGCGCCATGAAGGCGCGGCTGGCCGGCACCGGCAGGTAGGGCGCCGCCACGTCTTCCATGGCCGCGCGCGAGCGCGCGTCCTTGAGCGCCTGCTCGCGCTCGGGCGTGAGCCCGCCGCGCTGGCGCAGCAGCTCGCGCATCTCGACGCGGTGCAGCTCCTCGCCGCGCACGCGCTGCCACTCGTCGCGCAGGCTGCGCAGCGCGCGCTCGTCCAGGCCCGCGGTGGCCACGCGCCGGTAGCGGGCCAGGAACACGGGCGAGTGGCCGGCATCGAGCGCGTCGAGCGCCGCGCCCAGCTGCTCGGGCGTGCGGCTCGAGCGCGCCTGCAGGCGCTCGCGCGCGGCGGCGCGCGCCTCGGCCTGCTGCGCCTCGTCGAGCGGCACGCGCGGCACCTCGGGCACCACGGCCCGGCGCGGCTTGGGCGCGCGGCGCGCGCCCTTCGCGCCCGGCGCGGGCCGCTCGGCGCCTGCCTCGGGCGGCACCGTCGGGGCGGCCTCCACCTCCGGGCCCACCGCGGGATCGGCCTCCACCTCCGGCGTGGGGGGCGCATCGCCCTCCGCCTCCGGCGGCAGGCCCTCGCCCTCCAGGTCGCCCTCGCCCGGCAGCTCGTGGGCCAGGTCGTCGTCCTGCGGCTCGGGCGTGGCGTGCGGATCCATGGGGGCTCCGGGGGGAAGGCGCCGGCGGTGACCGCCGGGTCGGGGAAAAAGCCCCTGTATCTCACCACACCGGCCGGGTGCGCTCAAGGCGGGGCGCTGCCCCGCCTCATCGACGCCGCCTCATCCACGCCATCCACGCCGGCGCGTCCACGCAGCCTCGTGCCTGTCGCCACGCGCACGCCGCCTCGTGCCGGCCGCGGCGCGTGCGCCGGCTCAGCGGCCCAGGCGCTCGCGCAGGAAGGCGCGGCAGGCGCGCGCGGTGGCAGGCGCGCTGGCGCTGTGGCGCGAGAGCTCCACCTCCAGCGGCCCCCGCCAGCCGCTCTCGGCCAGCGCGCTGCGCAGGGCGCCGAAGTCCACCTCGCCCTCGCCCAGCATGAGGTGGTCGTGCACGCCCGTGCGGTGGTCGTCCACCTGCAGCACGGCCAGGTCGGCGGCGTGCTGGCGCACCCACGCGGCGGGCTGCCCCTCGCGCATGGCCAGGCAGTGGCCCACGTCCAGGGCCAGCCCCAGCGCCGGGTGGCCCACGGCGTCGCGCACCCGCGGCCAGTCGGCGGCGCGCTCCACGAGCATGCCGGGCTCGGGCTCGAAGGCCACCCGCAGGCCGCGCCGGTGCGCGTGCTCGCACAGCGCGCGCAGCCCGGCGACCAGCCGCTCCCAGCCCTGCGCCGGCGTCACGCCCTCGGGCAGCGCCCCGCTCCAGGTGCTGACGATGCGCGCGCCGAGGCTGGCGCCCAGGTCGGTGCAGCGGCACAGGAAGTCGAGCCGGCGCGCAGCCTCGGCGGGCGCGTCCAGCAGGTTGGGGCGGTGCTTGCGGGCCGGGTCGAGCACGAAGCGCGCGCCTGTCTCGACGATCACCGACAGGCCCAGCCGCCGGCAGGTGGCGTCGATGGCGGCCACCTCGGCGGGGGTGGCCCGCAGCGGGTCGAGGTGGTGCACGTCGGGCGTGAGCGCCACGGCGTCGTAGCCGCTGTCGGCCAGGATCGCCAGCGCATCCTCGAGCCGGTGGTGCGCGAAGCCGTTGGTGTTGTAGGCGACGCCTGCCATCGCGGCCCCGCGCGCGCCCGCCGCTGCTAGTGGCCGCGGCCGGTCTTGGCCATGCCCGAGAGCGGCTCGTCGATCAGCCGCTGCACCTCGCGCGACTCCACCTTCAGGTAGGCATCCATCAGCATGTTCTCGTCCCAGCCGGTGCTGGGGTGCTTGGAGAGGAACTCGGAGACCTCGTCCTCGATGCTGATCCACTCGTCGCGCACGGTCTTGTAGACCTCGCGGGCCTCGTCGAGCAACGCCTGCCACTTGTCCTGGTCGTTGGCCTTCTTGGCCGCCATGGCCTGCTCGCGCAGCTTGGCGCCCTTCTCGGCCTCGACCTTGATGCGCGGCATGAGCGCCTTGGCGCGCGTCACGATGTCGGCCGGCAGGTTGGGCTTGGGGCCCAGCACCGGGCCCTTGGGCCCGACGGGGGCGGCCGCCACGGGCGGCGGGGCGGCCGGCGGGGCCGGCGGCGGCGCCTTCTTGCTGCCGCCGCTCATGGCCCCGAAGGCACCGATCAGGCCCACGATCACCACGCCGGCGATCACGGCCGGCAGCGCGTTGTTGCCGCCGCCGCCGCCGCTGCGCCCGCCGCCCCGGCTGCCGCCCGAGCCGCCGCGCGAGGAGGGACGGCCGCTGCTGCCGCGAGGGGAGTACGCCAGGGGGGTCCGGGCTCCGGGTGGGAGACGAGGTGCTACCACGGGCGGGC
>JBJTIJ010000273.1:0-2326 GCA_046094945.1 Planctomycetia bacterium
GCCGAGAGCCGGACCACCCCACGCACCGCGTTCATCAAGGCATTTTTCTGGAGGTCGAGGTCGCGCACCCCCAGCTCGGCCAGCCCGGGACGGGTCAGCGCGCGGGCCAGCAGGTCCAGCCCCGAGGCATCGCGCCGCAGCGCCAGCCCCACGGCCGCGTTGAGGGTCACGCCCGTGTGCGTGTCGGCCAGGGCCCGCAGCAGGGCCTCGCGCGTGCCGGGCAGGTCGCGCGCGCCCCCTTCGCGGGCCGCCAGCAGGGCCAGGGCGTTGGAGGCGATGGCGCGCACCTCGCCGTCCTCGGGGTCGCCCAGCATGCGCACCAGCACCGGCTCGGCGGCGCGCGACTCCATGAACAGCAGGCCCAGCGCCGCCGCCCGGCGCAGCTCGCCCGAGGCCTTGGCCTCGCCGGCCGGGGCGTAGAGCACGGCCTCCAGCACGGGCACGTTGAGCGGGTCGGCCGTGCGCCCCAGCGCCTGCGCCAGCCAGCGCATGCGGTCCTCGGACTTGTCCTGCCGGCGGGCATCCGTGAAGGCGCGCCGCAGGCCCTCGCCGAAGGCCGGCTCGGCGTAGAAGGGCGGGTCCACGCTGGCGCCGGCCTGCGCCTGCCGGTCGGCCTTCGAGCGCGCCTGCGCGATGGCGATGGCCAGCTGCTGGGCGGCCTGCTTCTGCGCGTTCTCGCTGCCCGTCTGCACCGTCTGCAGCAGCTCGCGCTCGTCGGGCGCGCTGTCCGACCACGCGCCGAAGAGCACGAACACGCCCACGGCCGCGGCCACCATCAGCACCGGGAAGAAGAAGTACTGCCACAGCAGCGCCGTGGTCTTGGAGACGCGCTCCTCGGGCTCCGGGGCCTGGAACAACGGGTCGAGGCCCGCGTCCTGCGCGCCAGGCGACGGGCCCGGCGCACGGCCTTGCCCCTGCCCCACGGCTGCGCCACCGGGCCCGGCTGCGCCCGCACCGCCCGACGGGGGATGCGAGGGGTGGGAACTCACGCTGGCGCCCTGCTGGGAACCGGGACGGGGGCAGCTGGCGCGCCCGGCCGGTGCCGCGTGAGGATAGGGAACGGCCCGTCCCCGGCCCAACGAGAAACGCAGCGCAAGCGGCGCGCGCGAGCGAGGTCGCGGGCGCGGGGCGGCGGCGCGGCGGGGGCCGAGGAGATTGGGGACAAATCCGGTCCTCTTGGGCCAGGCTGGCTTGGGGCTGGGCAGGCGTGGGGCTAGCGGGTGCTGCGCGCTCCCTGCAGGGCGTGGGCGAGGGCGCGCAGGTCCTCGACGAGGCTGGCGAAGGCCTGCGGCAGCATGGCCTGCTCGGCGTCGCACAGGGCGGCGGCCGGGTGGCTGTGCACCTCCACCATCACGCCGTCGGCCCCCGCGGCGCAGGCGGCGCGCGCCATGGCCGGCACCAGCGCGGCGTGCCCGGTGGCGTGGCTGGGGTCCACCAGCACGGGCAGGTGCGTGCGGCTGCGCAGCACCGGCACGGCCGAGAGGTCGAGCAGGTTGCGCGTGCTGGGGTCGAAGCCGCGCACGCCGCGCTCGCACAGCACCACGTTCGGGTTGCCCTGCGCGAGGATGTACTCGGCCGCCAGCAGCCACTCGCTGATGGTGGCCGCCTGGCCGCGCTTGAGGAGCACCGGGTGGCCGCTGCGGCCCACCTCGACCAGCAGGTCGAAGTTGCTCATGTTGCGCGTGCCCACCTGCAGCATGTCCACGAGGCCCACGGCCTCCTCGACCTGCCGCGGGTCGGTCACCTCGCTCACCGTGGGCAGCCCGGTGGCCTGGCTGGCCTCCTTGAGCAGCTCGAGGCCCTCGCGGCCCAGCCCGCGGAACGAGTAGGGCGAGGTGCGCGGCTTGTAGGCGCCGCCGCGCAGCAGGTCGGCGCCGGCGGCGCGCACCGCGTGCGCGATGCCCAGCAGCGGCTCGCGGCCCTCCACGGCGCAGGGCCCGCCCACCACCACGAAGCCGCCGCCGCCGATGCGCACGCCCCCCACCGTCACCACGCTGGGCTCGGCCTGGTGCTCGCGGCTGGCCAGCAGGTAGGGGTCCGTGAGCGCGATCACCTTCTTCACGCCCGGCCAGCGCTTGAGGGGCACCTCGCGCAGCCGCTCCACGTCGCCCGTCACGGCCAGCAGGGTGCGGTTGCCGGCCTTGAGCGGGGTCCACGTGCAGCCGGCCTCTTCCACGGCGGCCACCACGCGCTGGCGGTCCCCCGGGCTGCAGTCGCTGGTGAGGACGATCAGCATGTGGGCCGAGACACCCCCGGTGAAGGCGCCGTGGGGCTCGGCATGGCAGGCCTGGGCACCCAGCCGGGCGGGCGAGCCCTGCAGCAGGGC
>JBJTIJ010000274.1:0-3652 GCA_046094945.1 Planctomycetia bacterium
CTCCGGTTGAAGGGGGCGACGGGGAAACAAGGGGCCGGGGGACAGGTGGACGGGGGACAGGTGGACGGGACGCAGGCAGGCACGGGGCGAGCGCACGACGTGCCTCAGGGCAGGGCGGGCAGCGTGACCATGTGGCGTGCCAGCGGCGCGAGCTGGTCCTCGCCCGGTGGGCAGCCCCGGCTGTAGAGGCCCACGTAGAGCGCCGTGCGCAGGCGCGTCACGAGGTCGGGGTGGGCCACGCCGACGAAGCCGTCGGTCACCAGCACGGCGCGGCGCGGCCGGCTCCGGGGCGGCAAGGCCAGCAGGTGCCGCAGCACGCAGTCGATGTCGGTGCCGCCCGTGCTGGGCAGCCTGCCCTCGGCCACGTCGCGGGGCGTGACGGCCGCCACCTCGGTGCTGAACACGTAGAGGCGCAGCACGCCGGCCCGCTGCAGCGGCGCCAGCACGGAGGCCAGCAGCGGCAGTTCCCGGTCCATCGAGCCGCTCACGTCGAGGTAGGCATGCGCGATGTCGCTGGGATGCGGCTGCCTGCGCACCTGCGGCAGCGTGCCGCGCCACAGCAGCGGCGCATGGCCCAGGCTGCGCGCCAGCGCCAGCGCACGTCGGTCGCGCGGCTGGGGCACCACGGTCTCGATGGGCGTGGCGAACGGCGCGCGCAGGCGCTGGCGCGGGCCCCGCCCGCCGGCCTCCAGCCCCGCACGCGACAGCAGCCGGCGCAACGCGGCGCGCAGCTTGCGCTCGGGCGGCACGCTGGGCGGCAGGCGCAGCGCCGTGAGCTGGCTGGCGATGCCCTCGAGCAGCGCGCGCAGCGCGCTGTCGGCCACAGCCTGCTCGTCGGGCGTGCCGTCGTGGTCGCCCAGCAGCGCCAGCGCCTCCCACGCGCCCGGACCGCCCAGCAGCTGCAGCAGCGCAAGCAGCTCGACGTAGGTGATGTCCTGCCCCGCTCCGTACAGGCGCGCGTGCACGTCGCGCTCCACCGCGTTGGCGCCCGCGGGCAGGGGCTGCGGCTGGTCGGGCCAGCCGGGCGGCGGGCGCAGCAGGCGCGCGACCGGGTGCTCCCAGGCGTAGAACTCGCTGAAGAGGGACGTGTACTCGGGGCCGGGGAACTGGCGGCAGAGCGCGGCGTTGATGACCGCGTCGAAGGCCACGTTGCTGGCCGGCGTGGGGCGCGGGAACAGGCGCGTGTGGCCCAGCGTCACGTGGGCGATCTCGTGCATCACGAGCATGAAGAGGTGCTCGTCCGTGCGGCAGTGCTGCGCCACGAAGTGCGGATTGACCAGCAGGCGCGGGTGGGCCCGGCACTCGATGGCGGCCGTGGGCACCTGCGTGGTGACCACGACGTCGGCGAGGCCCAGCAGCTTGTCCAGGTGCACGCTGGCGGCCGGCAGGACCGAGAAGATGCGCGCGCGCAGCTCGTGCGCGGTGGGCCAGGGGCTTACCAGCATGTCCACTCTCCTTCCGGGCGGCCGGGGTCGGCCTCGGGCGCCCAGGGCAGCACCTCGGCGAGGGACGCGCCCCGCACGCGCGGGTCGTCCACCACCAGTCCCGTCCCGAACAGGCGTTCCCAGCTGCGCTCGGGCCGCCGGCTGCCCAGGTAGAGCGCGCCCGCCTGGCGCTCGAGCACCAGCACCGTGAGGGCGAGGTCGGTGCACAGCCGGAACTGGCCGCCGCGCGCGCCCTCGCTGGTCGGGGCCCAGCCGATGAGGGCGCCGCGCGGCGCATGGCGCGCATCGAGGGCCGCCAGGTCGAGGCGCCCGGCCCCTGCCGCCTCGGCCAGCAGGGCCTCCACGCTGCCGCCCCAGCGCGCCTGCGCCCAGCGCCGCAGGGGACGGCCGCGGCAGCCCGGCGCGGTGCCCGGGGCAGGCGCGCCGGCCGGGCCCACGGCGGCCTCGCGCGGGATCAGGCCCAGCGCCAGCAGGGCCTGCGGCAGGCTCAGCGCGGTGGCGCCCCCCCACACCGCGCGCTGGTCCACCTTCACCTCCATGAAGGCCGGCGTGCGTCCCATGTGGAGCCGCCCGGCCTGCAGGGGCGCGCTCCCCGGCGCCGGCGTGCGGGCCCCGTCGGCGCCGCTCACCGGCTGGCCCCCGGCTGGAGCCGCGTGTCCAGGCGCAGGCGCTGCCACAGGTCCCAGAACCAGTCGCGCACCGCCGCCGGATGCGCCTTGCCGTAGTGCGGTGCCGGCTCGCCCTCGTGGGGCAGCAAGGCCTCCAGCAGGTTGCGCGTGTAGGCATGGCAGGGCCGGGCGGGGGTGGCCGACGGGGCGTCCAGCCCCGCCAGCACCGACTCCACCTCCTTGCCCAGCTGCAGGTGCGGCGGCAGCAGCTTGCTCGTGCGCGCGCCCGGCACCAGCACGCGGCGCACGTCGCGCGCCAGCGTCTCGAAGGCCGTGGCATGCAGGCGCCCGTCGTGCTGCAGCGCGAGGTAGAGGGCCAGCGCGCTGGCCGTGCGCAGGCCCTCGTCGGGCTGGCTGGCCAGCCCGTCGAGCACCAGCGGCGTGAGCTCGTCGGGCCCGAAGCCGGGCAGGTCGATGGCGCGCAGCGCCCGCTCCAGCGGGTCCGGCGTGGCCAGCAGCATGCGCCAGGGGTTGTCGGTGGCCAGCCCGCTGGCCTTCCATGCCTGGCGGTGCAGTGCCAGCAGCGCCGCCTGGTCGAGCGTGCCGCGGCGCGCCAGGGCCGGGTCGCCGTGGCGCACGGCCAGCCACAGCGAGGCCTCCCAGTCCACGTCCTCGGGCAAGGCGGCCGGGTCGGCCTGCCGCGCGAGCACGACGCGCGCGGCCTGGATGGCCAGCGCCGAGCGCAGCAGCAGGGTGAGGCGGCGCGTGCTGTAGGCGCTGCCGCCGCGCCCGCAGCGCGCATCGGCCAGCACGAGGAAGTACTCGGTGAGCCGCGCGGGCACGGCGCGCTGCAGCAGCGCGAACACCGACTCGGCCTGCGCCACGAGCACCGGCACGTCCACCGCGAAGGGGTGGCGGCCGCGGAACTGGTCCAGCAGCACCTCGCGGCGCTCGGCGTCGGTGAACGCCTCCCAGCCCGGCACCTCGATCAGGTAGGCGAAGCGGTCGGCCAGCGCGGGATCCAGCGGCTCGGCGCCGACGTAGTCGTCGGCCTGCGCCTCCAGCGCCTCCTCGTCAGGCGGGGGGTTCATCGCCGCCCAGCGGTAGCGCAGGCTCTCGAGCAGGATGCCCTGCACGCGCCGCTCGTGCACGATCGGGAACAGCTTGTTGGCCAGGTCCGGGCGGCAGCGCGAGATCTCGTCGACGAACACCACCTGCGCGCCCCAGATGGCGCTGGGCGTGCTGATGTAGCGCAGCGCCTGGCCGGAGGCATCCGGCACCGGCACGCCGACGAGGTCGTCGTAGTTGACGCTGCTGGCGTTGTAGAAGCGGTACTCCAGGCCCAGCGCCTGCGCCAGCCGCTCGAGCAGGAAGCTCTTGGCGGTGCCATGGCGGCCCACCAGCAGCATGGGGTCGCCGGAGGCCAGCGCGGCCAGCACCACCGGCTCGAGCCCGGCCCAGCCCGCCAGCCCGAGCGGACGGGTGAGCACCGACGGCAGCGGCGCGCGCGCAGGCAGCCCGTGCGCGCCCGCAGCCCTGGGCGCGGGCGCGGCGGCCGGCACGGGCCGGGCGAGCTGGCCGGTGCCGTCGCAGGTGCAC
>JBJTIJ010000275.1:0-7828 GCA_046094945.1 Planctomycetia bacterium
GCACCTCGGCGATGAGGTCGGCGTGGGTGCGGTCGTCCTCCACGACGAGTATGGACAGGGCATCGGGGGCGCGGGAGGCCGAGGGCCACCAGGTGGCCAAGGCCGGCTCGGGCGCCGAGGGCCTGCGGGTGCTGGAGGCGCCCGGGGCCGCCGACCTCGTGGTCACCGACCTGCGCCTGACCGACCGCAGCGGGCTGGACCTCGTGCGCCGCTGCAGCGAGCTGCGCGGCGAGGGCGCCGTGCCGCAGTCGGTGGTGGTGACCGGCTACGGCTCGGTGGAGGGCGCCGTGCAGGCCATGCAGGCGGGGGCGCTGCACTACCTGCAGAAGCCGCTCGAGGTGGGCATGCTGCGCGAGACGGTGCGCGCCGTGGCGCGCCGCATCGCGCTGGAGCGGCGCAACCGCGAGCTGGCCACGGCCATCGACAAGACCTTCGCCTTCCCGGGCATCCTGGGCGACACGCCGGCCATGCAGCGCGTCTTCGACGTGCTCAACCAGGTGGGCGACACCGACGCCACGGTGCTGGTGCGCGGCGAGAGCGGCACGGGCAAGGAGCTGGTGGCGCAGGCCCTGCACCGCATCGGCCCGCGGCGCAGCGGGCCCTTCATCCCGGTCAACTGCGCGGCGCTGGCCGAGGGCGTGCTGGAGAGCGAGCTCTTCGGCCACGAGCGCGGCGCCTTCACCGGGGCCATGGCGCGGCGCAAGGGGCGCTTCGAGGCCGCGCACCGCGGCACGCTGTTCCTCGACGAGATCGGCGACATGCCGCTCTCCACGCAGGCCGTGCTGCTGCGCGCGCTGGAGTCGGGCGAGATCGTGCGCGTGGGCTCCAACGAGCCGGTCAAGGTGGACGTGCGCCTGATCGCCGCCACCAACCGCGACCTCGAGGCCATGGTGGCCGACGGCACCTTCCGCGAGGACCTTTCCTTCCGCCTCCGCGTCGTGGTGATCACGCTGCCGCCGCTGCGCGAGCGGCTGGCCGACCTGCCGCGGCTGGCCGAGCACTTCCTGGGCGAGGCGGCACGGCGCCACTCCAAGCCGGCCACCAGCCTCTCGCCCTCGGCGCTGGACCTGCTGATGGCCTACCGCTGGCCGGGCAACGTGCGCGAGCTCAAGAACGCGCTGGAGTCGATGGTGCTCATGTCGCGCCAGCCGGTGCTGGGCCCCGAGACCGTGCCCTCCTACGTGCGGCCGGCCGTGGACGGCGCCGGCAGCCTCCAGCGCCTCTCCAGCCTGCCGCTGGCCGAGGTGGAGCGCATGCTGGTGACCAACACCCTGCGCGACACGGGCGGCAATCGGGAACGCGCTTCGCTACTGCTGGGCATCAGCACCCGCACCCTCTACCGGAAGATCCGGGAGTACGGGCTCGCCCGGCAGGGCGACCCGGCCGATCCGGCAGGCTCCGCGTAGCAGGGCGTGCCGGATTGGCACGCTCCCCCCCGGGCAGGCGCCCGGAGGGAGGGGGTGGGGGCTGGGCACGCCCGCGCGCCAGCGCGGCCCGGGCGTGCCGTGACGGACGCGCTGGCCAGCGAGGAGCACCATGGACCGCATCATCGGCATCGACCTGGGCACCACGAACAGCGTGGTGGCCGTGTTGGAGGGCGGCGAGCCCCGCGTGATCGTCAACGCCGAGGGCCACCGGCTCACGCCCTCGGTGGTGGCCTACACGGAGGGTGGCGAGCGCATCGTGGGCCAGGCAGCCCGCCGGCAGGCCGTCACCAACCCGGCCAACACCGTCTACAGCATCAAGCGCTTCATGGGCCGGCGCCACAGCGAGGTGGCCAGCGAGGAGAAGATGGTGCCCTACAAGGTGGTGGGCGCCCCCGGCGAGCTGGTCAAGGTGGACGTGCGCGGCAAGACGCACACGCCGCCCGAGATCAGCGCCGTCATCCTGCAGGCGCTCAAGAAGGCCGCCGAGGACTACCTCGGCCAGCCCGTGAAGGACGCCGTCATCACGGTGCCGGCCTACTTCAACGACAGCCAGCGCCAGGCCACCAAGGACGCGGGCCAGATCGCGGGCCTCAACGTGCGCCGCATCCTCAACGAGCCCACGGCCGCCGCGCTGGCCTTCGGCCTCTCCAAGGACAAGAAGGGCAAGATCGCCGTCTTCGACCTCGGCGGCGGCACCTTCGACATCTCCATCCTCGACATCGCCGACGGCGTCTTCGAGGTCAAGGCCACCAACGGCGACACGCACCTGGGCGGCGACGACTTCGACCAGGCGCTGGTGGACCACGTGGCCGCGCAGTTCAAGGCCGAGACGGGCATCGACCTGCGCCAGGACACGATGGCGCTGCACCGCCTGCGCGAGGCCTGCGAGCGCGCCAAGATCGACCTCTCGGGCGCGATGCAGACCACCATCAGCCTGCCCTTCCTCACGGCCGACGCGGCCGGCCCCAAGCACCTCTCGCACACGCTCACGCGCGCGCGCTTCGAGCAGCTGGTCGAGCCCATCGTCGAGCGCGTGCGCCGGCCCTGCGAGCAGTGCCTCAAGGACTCGGGCCTCGCGGCCAGCGAGCTGCACGAGGTCCTGCTGGTGGGCGGCAGCACGCGCGTGCCGCTGGTGCAGGCCATCGTCAAGGAGGTCTTCGGCCGCGAGGGCAACAAGTCGGTCAACCCCGACGAGAGCGTGGCGCTGGGCGCCGCCGTGCAGGGCGGCATCCTCTCCGGCGACAAGACCGTGCAGGACCTGCTGCTGCTGGACGTGACGCCGCTCTCGCTGGGCGTCGAGGTGCAGGGCGGCATCATGCACGTGCTCATCCCCCGCAACACCACCATCCCCACGCGCAAGAGCGAGACCTTCTCCACGGCCAGCGACAACCAGCCGCAGGTGGAGGTCCACGTGCTGCAGGGCGAGCGCAAGATGGCGCTGGACAACCGCACGCTGGGCAAGTTCAGCCTCACGGGCATCCCGCCGGCCCCGCGCGGCATGCCCCAGATCGAGGTGAGCTTCGACATCGATGCCAACGGCATCCTCAACGTCAGTGCCAAGGACAAGGGCACCGGCAAGGAGCAGAAGGTGTCGATCCAGTCCTCCTCGGGCCTGGCCAAGGACGAGGTGGCGCGCATGCAGCGCGACGCCGAGGAGCACGCCGCCGAGGACGCGCGGCGCGAGGCCGAGGCGCAGGCGCGCAACAAGGCCGAGACGCTGGCCTACGAGACCGACAAGCTGCTCAAGGAGCACGGCGACAAGGTGGACGCCGCCACGCGCGAGCGCATCGAGGCCTGCAAGAAGGACCTGCTCAAGGCCCGCGACGCGGGCGATGCCGAGGCCATCGAGAAGGCCGCCAACGCCCTGCTGGAGGCCAGCCAGGAGATCGCCAAGAAGGTCTACGCCCAGTCGGCCCCGCCTCCCGGCGGCGGCGCGCCGGGCGCGGGCCCGGGCGGCGGCGGCGACGAGGGCGGTGGCGGCCAGGTCGTGGACGCCGACGCCACGGTCAAGTAGCCGCCTCACGGCGGCCTGCGCGCGACGTGGCCCCGCAGGCCACGTCGCGCAGCGGCTGCTCGCGCCGCGCGGCGGCCGGCTAGCCCGGGCGCGCGCCCTCGCGCCAGCGCAGCCGGCCCTGCTCCACCCAGGCCTCGCCGCGCAGGAAGGCGGCGATGGCGGGGGGGAAGAGCGCCCGCTCGGCCTCCTGCACGCGCGCGGCCAGCGCCTCGGGCGTGTCGCCGGCCAGCACGGGCACGCGCCGCTGCGCCACGATGGGGCCGCCGTCCACCTCGTCGGTCACCACGTGCACGGTGCAGCCGCTCTCGCGGTCGCCGGCATCCAGCACCGCACGGTGCACGTGCAGGCCCCAGCAGCCCGGCCCGCCGTGGCGCGGCAGCAGGCTGGGGTGCACGTTGAGCACGCGGCCGGCCAGGCCCGGCGGGATGGCGAACAGCGTCAGGAAGCCGCCCAGCACCACGAGGTCGGCGCGGTGGGGGGCCAGCGCCGCCTCCAGCGCCCGGCCGTAGGCCTCGCGGCCCCGGTTCAGCGTGCGCTCGACCACGAGGGTGGGCACGCCGCGCTCCCGGGCGTGCTCGAGGCCCTTCACGCCGGGCCGGTCGCTGGCCACGACCACCACCTCGCCGGGCACCTCGCCGCGCTCGATGGCCGCGAAGAGGTTGAGCAGCGTGCTGCCGCTGCCCGAGAGCAGGAAGGCGATGCGCCCGCGGGCCGCGCTCATGCCAGCCCCAGCGCGCGCCCCGCCGCGCCCAGTGCCACGCCGCGGATGGCCACGGTCTTGCGCGGCGTGCCGGCGCCGGCCACCAGCGCCAGGTCGCGCTGCGGGCAGCCCAGCGCGCGCGCCAGCAGGCGCAGCAGGGCCGCGTTGGCCGCGCCTGCGGCGGGCGGTGCCGCCACGCGCACCTTGAGCCGCTCGCCCAGCGCCCCGGCCACGCCCTCGCTGGCGGCGCCGGGCACCACCTTGACCTGCAGCAGCAGTCGCCCGTCGGGGGCCTGCGCCAGCGGGCCGGCCGCGGCCACGGGGCGCTAGTTGCCCGGCTTGCCGCCGGCGGGCGCGGCGGGCTCGGGCGGCGCGCCGGGCGCCTCGCCGGCGTAGGCCGCGCGGGCGTGCGGCGCCGGCAGCGCGCTGGCGCCCCACAGCGTGTTCTGGAGGTCCTCGCGCGAGCGCAGCGTGGCCAGCGCCTGGCCGGCCTCGGCGCGCGCACGCTCCAGCTCCTGGCGCGCGCGCAGGATCTTGTCGCGCTGCGCGGGCGTGAGCGGCGGGGCGGGCACCGCCAGGCCCATCCCGACCAGCTCTTCGCGGGTGCGCTCGATGAGGTCGTGGGCGCGGCGCATGTCCAGCCAGCAGCGCGCGGCCTCCATCTCGAGGGGCAGCGAGGCCATGCGGCGCATCACGCCCTGCTGCACGGCTGCGTCGGAGGCCGCCGGCGTGGAGCGGAAGGCCTGCCACTGGCGCTGGGCCAGCGCGCCGTCGCCGGCCAGCTCGGCCAGCACGGCCAGGCCGCGCAGCGACTCGGGCGCGAAGTCCAGCCGCGGCTGGCCGCCGGGCAGGAACACCTGCGCCAGCAGGCGCTCGTGGCCCAGCGAGGCGAAGGACAGCTTCACCTTGGGGCCCAGTGCCATGCCGTCGGCCGTGACCTCGGTCACCTTGGCCTTCTTGCCCTCGGGTCCCTCGATGTCCACGTCCTTCCAGCGCTTGGCGGCGAAGCCCTCGGCCAGCTCGCGGAACAGGCCCTGCACCGCGCGCGCGTCGTCCAGCAGCATGGCGGCCAGCGCCTTGTATCCCGGCGTGCGCATGCCCTGCGCCAGCAGGCGCGGATCGCCGTCGAGCGCGCCGAAGTTGAGCGTCCACAGCGCGCCCTGCCCGGGCTCGCGCAGCATGTGGATCAGCTTGAAGGCGTCGGCGCGGTCGGCGGCCACCAGCCGGTCGCCCTCGGCGCCCACCGCCTTGCGCATGTCGCGCGCGCGGCTGCCGGCCTCGCCGCGGTGCTTGCGCAAGAGCTCGGCCACCTCGCTGCGGTCGGCCGCGTCGGGCTCGGGCAGCAGGTCGCGGTAGCGCTCCAGCTCGGTGGCGCCGGCCTCCAGCGCTGCGATCGTGGCCGGGGCGGCCAGCTCGACCCCGCGCTTGATGGACTCGGCATGCACCTGCGGGGCACGCTGCTTGAGGATCTCCTCGTAGGCGCGCTGGCCCGGCCAGTCCTCGCCCGGGAAGCGCTCGGCCAGCGCCTTGCTGCGCACGTCCTCGGGCATCAGCGGCCACTTGCGCCCGCCGAGCTCGACTTCCTTGCCCTTGCCCTGCTCGGCGAAGGCCTTCATCGGCTCCTTGGCCAGCAGGCGCGCGGCGTCCCACCAGCGCGCCACGCCGCTCTCGCCCGGCTCCTGCAGGCCGCGCACCTTGTCGAGGTGGTCCTGCCAGGCCTGGAAGAGGTCTTTCTGGAAGCCGGCCTTGGCCGCCTGCAGCTTGGCGTCCACCTGCGCCAGCGTGGCCAGCTCGTCGCGGATGGCCTTGGCGTCCTGCTCCACCTGCTTGGCCGCCTCGAGCGCATCGGGGTGCTGCCCGAACCGGTCGTCGGAGGCGATCTTCTGCCGCAGGTCGTCGAAGCGGCCCAGCAGGGCCTGCCACTTGCCGTCGCGCCAGGTGTCCTCGATGCGCCCGCCGGCCTTCTCGGCGGCCAGCGCCAGGCGCTCGGCATTGCGGTCGCTGACGAAGGTGCGGCGCTCGGCCTCCTGGCGCTTGTCCTGCTCGGCCTTGGCGCTGGCGATGGCCGCCTCGCGGCGCTGGCGGTCTTCCTCGCTCTCGCCCTTCACCTTCTCGGGGCGCGTCACGAGGTAGCCCACCACGGCGGCCGCGGCCAGCACGACCACCAGCAGGGCGATGATGAGCGGCTTCCTGGAGGCCGGCTTGATGCCATGCTCGGCCAGGCCGTGCTGGATGCGGATCTTGTCGAGCGCCTTGTACAGGTCGCCGGCGCTCTCGTAGCGCTCGGAGGGCTCCTTCTGCATCAGCTTGAACACGACGTCGCTCAGCTCGCGCGGCACGTCGGGCTTCTTGTCGGTCACCCGGGGCACCGGCTTGTTCAGGTGCGCCATCAGGATGTCCTTCACCGTCGGCAGCGGGTACGGGTTGGTGCCCGTCAGGATGCGGAAGAAGGTGCAGCCCAGGCTGTAGAGGTCGGTGCGCCCGTCGATGTCGGGCTTGCGGCGGATGGCCTCCGGCGAGATGAAGTGCGGCGTGCCGATGATGCCCTCGGCCAGCAGGTCGTCGCTCTCGCTCTTCTTGGCCAGGCCCAGGTCGCACAGCTTGGCGCTGCCGTCCTCGGCCAGCATCAGGTTGTCGGGCTTGACGTCGCGGTGCAGGATGCCGCGCTTGGAGGCGAAGATCAGCGCGTTGCTGGCGTCGAGGAACCAGTTGAGCGCCGTGCGCCACTCGGCCGGCTTGGCCTTGACCTGGTCCTCGATGGAGCCGCCGCCGACGAACTCCATCGAGAAGAAGTAGCGCCCGTCCACCTGGCCGACGTCGTAGACCTGCACGACATTGGGGTGGTTGAGCTGGCCGGCGGCGCGCGCCTCGTTGACGAACTGGTCCACGAAGGCCGCGTCCGCCACGAAGCGCTCGCTGAGCACCTTGAGCGCCACCTCGCGCTTGAGCGAGACCTGCTCGGCGATGTAGACCGAGCCCATGCCGCCCTGCCCGATCTTCTTGAGCACGCGGTAGCCGCCGAGGTCCTTGCCCACCAGCGCGTCGGGGGGCAGCTCGCGCTTGGGCTGGGCCGGCGCGGCCGGCTTGGCGGTGGTGTTGGCCTGCGGCGCCGTGGCCGGCGGCCCCGAGGGCTTGCCGGCGGAGGCCGCGGCCGCGGGACTGGAGGCGGAGGTGGACGTGGAGGCCGGGCCCTGGGCCGCCGCAGGCGCCGCGGCTGTCGGCGCACTGGCCTGCGCACTGGCCGGCGCGCCCGCGGCGCGGTTGGCCGTGGCGGCCACGTCGGCGGCGCCGTCGCCCAGCACGCGCAGCACCGTGAAGCCGATCTTGATCTCGTCGCCGGCCTTGATGCTGGTGTCGCCCTTGACGGGCGTGCCGTTGAGGTGCGTGCCCTGCGTGCTGCCGATGTCGCGCAGCCACACACCGTCGTCCTTGGTGACCTCGATCTCGCAGTGGGCCTTGCTGACCTTCATGTCCAGCACGCGCACCGCGCTGGCCGGGTCGCGGCCCAGCACGTAGACGCCGCCATCCTTGAGCCCGAAGGACTTGCCCGAGTCCTGGCCCTGCTCGATCTTCAGGCGCAGGCTCATGCGCGCACCTCGCTGGCGCCGGCCGTGCCGCCGCCCGCGGCTTCCAGCTGGGCGAGGCCCTCGAACACGGCGCTGCCCACGCGCACCACCGTGGCGCCCT
>JBJTIJ010000276.1:0-5039 GCA_046094945.1 Planctomycetia bacterium
GTGCAGCACGGTTGCAACGTGGTTGCAGCGTGGTTGCGCCGTGCGTGCGTCGAGGCGGGCGCACGGTGCGGGCCCTGCAGTGCGGGCCGTGCGTGCGGTCCGCACGGTGCGGGGCCCCGCTGCTCCCACCTGCGCTGCTCCCTCCTGCGCCGCCCGGCGCCCCGGCGTGGCCCACCCGCGCCGCGGCGCGTCCATGCTCGCGCCAGCCGGGGCCCGCTCGCAGGCCCGGCCGGGCCCGTCCGTGTCATCGGGGCCCCTCCAGGCCCCTGCAGGCCCCTGCGGGCCCCTGCGGGCGGGCGCGCCGCCGGGGCGTCGCCGCGCCGCCGCGACCCGGCTCAGCTCGCGCGCGGCGCGCCGGGGCCCTTGCGCACCTGCACGCGCACCTTGGTCACGTGCCGGGCATCGGCCTCGGCCACGGTGAGCGTGGCCCCCTCCAGCGAGAGCGTCTCGCCCGGGCGCGGCACGTGGCCCAGGCGGTGCAGCAGCAGGCCGCCGAGGGTCTCGTAGGTGCCGGGCTGCACGGGCAGGCGCAGGCGCAGCAGCTGGTTGACGTCGTCCATGCGCATCTGGGCGTCGAGGTGCACGTCGCCGCGGCCCAGCTCGTCGGCGCGCGCGGCGCGCCCGCCCTCGGTGTCGTGCTCGTCCTCGATCTCGCCCACGATCTGCTCGAGCAGGTCCTCCAGCGAGACGATGCCCGCCGTGGCGCCCACGTCGTTGACCACGATGGCGAGGTGCACCTTGCGCTCGCGCAGCTCGTCGAAGAGCTCGTCGAGCGGCTTGCTGTCGGGCACGAAGAAGGCCTCGCGCATCACGCTGCGCACGGGCGTGGCCTCGGCGCCCGGGCTGCCGGCGTGGCGCAGCAGGTCGCGCGCGTGCACCCAGCCCAGCACGTCGGCGCGGTCGCGCCCATAGACGGGCAGGCGCGTGTGGCCGTCCTCGGCCGCGAAGCGGATGGCCTGCGCCAGCGGCTGGTCGGCCTGCAGCATGCTCACCTGCGCGCGCGGGATGAGCACCTCGCTGGCCACGCGGCCCGAGAGGCCGATGACGCCGTGGATCATGCCGGCCTCGGTGGGGCTGAGCGTGCCCTCCTCCTCGGCCTCGCTCACCGAGTCGAGCACCTCCTCGCGCGAGTCGGCCTCGGGCTCCTCGATGCTCACGCGGAACACGGCGCGCACCAGCAGGCGCAGCGGCACGCGCACGGGCGCCGTCACGACGGCCATCGCGCGCAGCAGGCCCAGCGAGGCCAGCAGGCGCCGGTCGGCCCCGCGGCGGGCCAGCACGCCCACCAGCACGTCGTTGACGACGAAGTTCACGAGGAAGGCCAGCAGCAGGGCCAGCCCCAGCGCCGTCCACGGCACCGGCACGAGGCCGCCCTGGGCCTGCGGCCCCTCGCGCAGCGCATCGCCCAGCGCCCACGAGGCCACGCCCACCACCAGCGCGGCCTTGGCCAGGAAGCGCAGGATGCGCGCGCTGAGCAGGAAGGTGGGCAGGCGCCGCAGGATCTCGGATGCGCGCTCGGGCACGTCGGCCTCGTCGGCCGCCTGCAGCAGGCCGGAGCGGCTGTGGGCCTCGAGCGCCTTCTCCATCCACGCCGCCGTGGCGGCCAGGCCCTCGGCCGCCAGCAGGAAGGCCGGCAGGGCCAGCTGGTCAGTCCAGTGGGCCGTCAGGGCCGGCGTGGCGCCCACCGGGGCGAGCAGGGGGGCCAGCGGCGGGGGCACCGCGGGGACCAGCCGCGGCGCCAGCGCTGGGACCAGCGCCGGCGCCAGCGCCGGGGCCACCGCGGCGCCTGCTCCCGTGGGGGGCAGGGCTGCGGCCGGCCGGCAGGGCGCGGCAGCCGCCCGCCCGCGGTCAGCCGGCAGGCGTGGCACGGCAGGGGAACGCTCGGCGGGCAGGGCAGGCATGGGGGGGCCAAGGGTACAGGACGCCCCGGCTGGGGCCCGGCGCCCGTGGCGTGCAATAATATGTAGACTGCAACTACTTGCGGCGCTGGGCCTGCTGGGCGCGAGCAATGGCCTCCAGCACGCGCGGGGCCAGGCCGGGCCCCCCGCCTGCCCCCCCGGCAAAGCCCCGCCGCTGCACGTGGCAGAGGGCCAGCGCCAGCGCGTCGGAGGCGTCGAGGGCCTCGGGGGCTTCCCGCACCGCCAGGATGCGCATGACCATGGCCTGCACGCGCTCCTTGCCCGCCTGCCCGGCCCCGCCCACGGCCTTCTTGACCACGTTGTTGGCGTAGCCCGTCACCGGGATGCCCGCCTCGGCCAGCACCAGCAGGGCGGCGCCGCGGCCCTCGCCGATGCGTACGGCCGCGCGCACGTCGCGCCCGTAGAAGACCTCCTCGATGGAGGCCTCCTGCGGCTTCCACTGGGCGATCACGGCGCGCAGGCCCTCGGCCAGCCGGGCCAGCCGCTCGGCGATGGGCAGGCGGGCCGGCAGGCGCAGCACGCCGTGCGCCACCGCGCGCGCCTGCACGCCCTGGCTGTCCACCACGCCCCAGCCCACCACGCGCGTGCCGGGGTCGATGCCCAGCACGCGCACGGCGGCGGGCCGGGCGGGCAGCCACGTGCGCGCCGGGGTGCTGGCCGGGCCCGCCGCGGCGCGGCCCGCCGACGGCGGCAGGCCCGGCTGCAGGCTGGGCGGCAGGCTCGGCGGCAGGCTCGGCGGCAGGCGGCGCGTGCTCACGCGCCCATGCTACGCGGGGCTGCGCCCGCGTCGTGCGAGCCAGGCCTCCAGCAGGGGCAGGTCGTCGCGCCGGGTGAGCTTCACGTTCCAGGGCTCGCCCTCGACCGCCCACACGTCGTGGCCGTCCACCAGCAGGGCGCCGGCCTCGTCGGTGGCCTCGCGTCCCTCGCGCACGGCCCGCTCCAGCGCTGCCACCAGCCAGTCGCGGCGTGCACCCTGCGGCGTCTGCGCGGCGAGCACGGCGCTGCGCTCCAGCGGCAGCACCAGCCGGCTGCCCTCAGGCGACTCCAGCGCGTGCAGCGAGTCGGCCGGGCGCAGGCCGGCCACGGCTGCGCCGTGGCGCAGCGTGGCCTCCAGCGTGAGCGTGAACAGGCGCGGGCTGGCCAGCGGGCGGGCCGCGTCGTGCACCAGCACGTGGGCGACGGCCGCGGGCAGGGCGGCCAGCCCCGCCAGCACGCTGGCCTGCCGCGTGGCGCCGCCGGCCACCACGATGGCGTCCCCGCACAGGGCGCGCACGCGCTCGAGGTCCTCGGGCCGCGCCGTCACCACAAGCGCGGCGCGCGGCAGGGCCTCGCGGATGGCGGCGAGGCCGTGCTCGAGCACCGTGCGGTCGCCCAGCGGCAGCAGCACCTTGGGCGGGCCGCCCGCGCCCATGCGGGTGGAGGAGCCTGCGGCCGTGAGCACGACGCCGATCACGGCGCGAGTGTGGCCGCGCCCGGGCCGGGGGGCAAGCGCGGCCCCGCCGCCGGGACGCGGGACGGCGGTGCGCGTAGCCTTAGGCGCGGCGGGCGCTGGCGTCCCGCCGTGGAGGCCCGCGTGCGCGTCGGCATCGGCTACGACATCCACCAGGTGGTGCCCGGCCGCACGCTGATGCTGGGCGGCGTGAAGATCGAGGGCGCCTGGGGCCTCAAGGGCCACAGCGACGCCGACGTGCTGCTGCACGCCATCGGCGATGCGCTGCTGGGCGCGGTGGCGCTGGGCGACCTGGGCGAGCACTTCCCCGACAGCGACCCGCAGTGGAAGGACGTGCCCTCGGCCGTGATCGTGGCCGAGATCCTCGTCAAGGTGAAGGCGCGCGGCTACGTGCCCACCGCGCTGGACTGCAACGTGATCGCCGAGCGCCCGCGCCTCGCCCCGCACCGCGAGGCCATCCGCGCGCGCATCGCCGCGCTGCTGGGCCTTGCGCTGGAGGCGGTGAGCGTCAAGGCGCGCACCCACGAGGGCCTGGACGCGGTGGGCCGCGGCGAGGCCATCGTGGCGCAGGCCGTGGTGGTGCTGGCGCCGCGCGCGACGCACCCGTGCGGCGCGCGCGTGGCTGTGCTGCGGGCGGCCGTGCTGCTGGCGGGCCTCGCCCTCGGCGGCTGCGCCAGCGAGCAGGCGCGCCTTGCCGTGCGCGACGTGCTCACGCTGCGCAGCGGCACGGTGAGCGAGCTGCGCGACCGGCGCGGGCGCGGGCCCTTCCGCGAGCACGCCGTGCCGCCCGAGGCCATGCTGGACGTGGCCGCCGAGGCCTGCCGCGGCATGCTCGGCCTGCGCGGCCGGCCCGTCACCACGGTGGAGGTCGCGCGCCGCTACGGCGAGGTGACCGCCAAGGAGCAGGGGCTGGACGGCCGCCGCGACCCCGCCTACGGGGACGAGTGGGTCTCGGCCGTGGTGATCACCGTGCACCCCGTGTCCGGCGACCCCGCGCGCTCGCGCGTCGAGTGGCATGCCTGCCGCCGCAGCCTGCTGCTGCCCTGCGGCGTGGACTGGGCGGGATCGCTCGACGCGCGCCTGGACGCCGCCGTGGCCGCGTGGCAGCCCGCGCAGCCCGCCCCGCCGCAGGCGCCGCCCGCAGCGTCCGCCGGGCCGGGGCCCGCGGCGCCTAGCGCTCGCTGATCTCGACCTTCGTCATCACGTCGCCCACGGCGATCTTGTCCACCACGTCCTGGCCCTTGAGGACCTGGCCGAAGACGGTGTGCACGCCGTCGAGGTGCGGCGTGGCGCGGTGGGTGATGAAGAACTGGCTGCCGCCCGTGTTGGGTCCGGCGTGGGCCATCGAGAGCGAGCCCTTGCCGTGCTTGCGGGCCGTGGGCAGGCCCGTCTCGCAGTTGATCTTCCAGCCCGGGCCGCCGGTGCCGGCGCGGCCGGGGTTGGTCTTCGAGAAGGGGCAGCCGCCCTGGATCATGAAGTTGGCGATCACGCGGTGGAAGGTGAGGCCGTCGTAGAAGCCGTCCTTGGCCAGCTTGATGAAGTTCTCGACGGTCTTGGGCGCGTCCTTGTCGAAGAGCTCGAGCTCGATGCTGCCCTTGGCGGTGGTGATCGTGGCGACCTTCATGGGGATGACCTCTGGCTGGGCCGGTGGGGTGGGGAAGAGGGTGGGT
>JBJTIJ010000277.1:0-10159 GCA_046094945.1 Planctomycetia bacterium
CCCCAGGGGCGCGCCCGGGGCGCTACCGCCTGCGGGGCGAGCCGGCGGAGCCGGCACGGACGCCGGCCCCGGCTCTCGCCCTGGCGGCGCGCCCGGCACCCAGCGACCGTCGAGCAACAGCTCATGTGGCCCGTACTGCGCCTTGTAGGCCATCGTGGCCGAGCCCTCCACCCAGTAGCCGAGGTAGTAGTGCGGCACGCCCGCCTGGCGCGCCCACTCGATCTCGGCCAGCACCGAGTACACGCCCAGGCTGCGCGCGGCGCAGCCGGGATCGAAGAAGTGGTAGACGGCCGACACCGACTGCGCGCACACGTCCAGCAGGCTCACGGCCACCACGCGCCCCTCCAGCGTGTAGAGCACCTCGAGGCTGTCCACCACCTCGCTGTAGTAGCCCTCCTCGAAGGCCTCGTAGGAGCGCTCGCGCGCCGGCTCGGGATGCTGGTAGGCGAGGTAGCGCTGGTAGAGCTCGAAGGTGGCCGGGGTGCACTGCGGCCGGCGCACCGTGAGCACGATGTCGGCGTTCTTGCGCGCCACGCGCCGCTGGCTGCGCGTGGGCGTGAAGGTGGCCACCGGCACGCGCAGCGGCACGCAGCGCCGGCAGCCCGCGCAGTCGGGCCGGTAGAACACCGAGCCGCTGCGCCGGAAGCCACGGTCCATCAGCGCGTGGTAGCCCGCGCCATCGAGGCGCTGGGCCAGGAACGCACGCTCGCGCGCGCTCTGGCCCGGCAGGTAGGCACAAGGCTGCGCTGGCAAGTGCATGAGCGTGGTGCGCTCGACCCACGCCACCACAGGGTGTGTCGCTCCCGCAGCAGGCGTTGCGTCGGGAGGCGGCTGGGCGCGCTTGGCCATGGCGCCCATCGTAGGACTGCGCGCACGGCATGCCGTCCGGACCGCCACGAGCGATGTGTACAGGGCACGGCGTGCTCGTCAGGCAACGCAGGAAACTCGCGCCTGGGAACACTCCTGCTGGCCATACTGCGCATGTACGCCGTTGCCCGGAGGTGGTTCGCGCATGCCGGCCGCAGGCTCCATGACCCAAGCTGTGCCCAGCGCCAGCGTGATCATCGCCACGGCCGGCACATCGCCGCGCCTGCATGAAGTGCTGGCCGCCGTGCGCACGCAAGCCGATGCGCTGGGCGCGGAAGTCGTGCTGGCGCGCAACCACGCGCAAGCCGCACCTGCAGGCGCCGCTCACGACGCGGGCCATGCTGCCAGCCACGACGCCCTCGCCGACCAGGTGCTGTTCGAGCCTACGGTGGGCAAGTCGCATGCGCTCAACCGCGCCGTGCGCGCGGCACGCGGTCCCGTGTGCGCCTTCCTCGACGACGACGGCCTGCCCAGCAGTGGCTGGCTGGCGGCGTTGCTGCTGCCGTTTGCGGTACGGGATGCCACGCTGGCGGGCGTGGGCGGCCGCGTGCTGCCCAGCTACAGCATGTCGAGGCCTCCCTGGTACATGCGCGCCCTGGGCGACCGGCGCACCCATTTCCTCGGCCCGCTCCACGACCTGGGCGAGCTTAGGCTGCCGTACGACGCAAGCCTGCCGGGCGACCTGCCGCTGGGCGCCAACTGCGCCTACCGCCGCGACCTGCTGCTGGACGTGCCCTATGCCGCCGACCTCGGGCCCAACCGCCTCACCGGCTGCCGTGGTGGAGAGGACACCCTGCTGGCGCGCCAGCTGCTCGCGCGCGGCTACCGGCTCGAGTACGTCGGCGCCGCGCTCGTCACGCATCCCGTCGACCCCCGCCGCATGACGCCGCAGTACGTCGCCGAGGGCTACTACTGGCAAGGCGTGGAGTCGGTCCGCATGCGACGGGCGCTGGGCAAGGACGTGGGCCGCTCCCGCCTGCTGCGCATGCTGGGACGCTACGCGCGCTATCGCCTCTACACGCCGCTCTACGGCGTGGTGAGCGAGGCCAAGCGCGTGCGCTGGGTCTCGCGGGCGGCCTTCGCGCGCGGCGCCGTGGACGAGATGCTGCATCGCAAGCCCATGCCGCCGGCGCTGGCGATGCACACCTGATGCCAGCCTGGCCAGCGCTCGTGCCCGTCCCGGGCTCTTCCTCTCTCCTGCATCCAGAAAGAGAGATCTCTTCTGGTGGTGATGATGGTGGAGCATGTCGCATTCGCCTCCGGCGCCCGACGCCTCGCCCTAACCCCTTGGGGCAGCACGACCTGGGGCGTCGTGCTGGTGGGGAGAACCACGCGTCGACCACCCCGGGGTGAGGTGGGCCGGCCGGTATGCCGTGGGGAGGGAGCGCCCGACGACGCCCGCAGCCGGGCTTCACCAGCCACCTCGCGCGCCGCGGGCCCCCGGTTTCTCCCCCCCTGCCCGCACGCTTTCCCCGCAGATGCGACAGCCGGGCGGCCGTGGCCCGCAGGCCCGGCCCATCCCCAGCGTCGGCGCCCTGTGTGGATGTCGCAACTACTTGTGGAGCAAGATGTTGCGACGATCCTCGGGCGCGCTTCCCACGCACTTTCCACACGCGGGGGAAAGCGTGGAACGCGACCTCTGGGAGGCGCTGGGCCCGCCCCGCGCGTGACCTCCTGCGGGCCGCGCCTGCCAGCTGTCCAGCGGCCCGCGCCCCCCGCTGGGCAGCGCGTCAGCCCGGGATGCGGCCTAGGCCAGCCGGTCGGCCAGCCGGTCGACCTCGGCCTTGAAGCGCGGGTTGGCGGCCATCTCGGCCTCCACCTTCTGGATGCCGTAGAGCACGGTGGTGTGGTCGCGGCCGCCGAAGTGCTGGCCGATCTCCCACAGGCTCAGGCCCGTGAGGCGGCGGGCCAGCGCCATGACCACCTGGCGCGAGAGGCTCACGACGCGCGTGCGCTTCTTCGAGCGCAGGTCAGCGGGCTTCACCTGCCAGTGCGCGGCCACCACCTCCAGGATGCGGTCCATCGTCACGGCCGGCCTTGCGCGGTTCATCGACGGCGCCAGCGCCTGCTGCGCCAGCGCGAGGTCCACGGGAGCGCCCGTGACGCGCGCGCGGGCCACCACGCCCAGCAGCGCGCCCTCGATCTCGCGGATGTTGCTGCGGAAGTTGGCGGCGATGAACTCGACGACCTCGGCCGGCACGTCCACGCCCTGCAGCTCGGCCTTGCGGCGCAGGATGGCCATGCGCGTCTCCATCTCGGGCTGCTCGAGGTTGGCGACGAGGCCCCACTTGAAGCGCGAGACGAGGCGGTCCTCCAGCGTGGGGATCTCGCTGGGCGCGGCGTCCGACGAGATCACGATCTGGTGGTTCTGCTGGTAGAGGCGGTTGAACAGGTGGAAGAACTCCTCCTGCGTGCGCTCCTTGCCGGCCAGGAAGTGGATGTCGTCGATCACCAGCAGGCGCACGTCGCGGAAGCGCGCGCGGAAGGTGTCGACCGCGTGCGTGCGCACGGCCAGCAGGTACTCGTTGATGAACTCCTCGCACGAGAGGAAGCACACGCGCTCGCCGGGGCAGCGGCGCAGGAACTCGTGGCAGACGGCGTGCAGCAGGTGCGTCTTGCCCAGCCCCACGGGGCCGTGGATGAAGAGCGGGTTGTAGGCGCGCCCGGGCTCCTGCGCCACGGCCTGCGCGCTGGCGTAGGCCATGTGGTTGGAGGGGCCGACGATGAAGTTCTCGAAGGTGTAGTGCTTGCCCAGCACCAGCGGGCGGTCGCCGGCGCCGGTGCCCACGAAGGGCGAGGGCTCGTTGCGCTCGCTGGCCGCGGGCGCGTTCGTGGGTGCGGGCGCGGCGGCCTCCGGCGCGGGCGAGGGCGCCGCCGCCGGCACGGCGGCGGGCGCTGCCGCTGGCGCGGCCGCCGGGGCGGGAGCCGACGACGCGGCCGCGGCCTGGGCCGCGGCGGCGGCCGACGGGCTCACCACCAGCGTCACCTGCACGGGGCCGCCGGCCACCTCGCTGGCCGCGCGGGCCAGCAGCGAGCCCATCGAGCGCTCCAGCCAGCGCTGGCGGAAGGCGTTGGCGGCGCCCAGCACGAGGGACGACCCCTCCCAGCTCACCACCTCGAGGCCCTGCAGCCAGGTCTCGTACTGCTCCTGCGTGACGCGCTCGCGCAGCGTGCGCAGCAGGCTGGCAAGGCGCTCCTCGCGCGGGCTGGCCGTTGCCGTGCTGCCGGGCTCTCGTTCCGTCATGGTGCCGTCCTCGGGGTCCTTCGCGCGTCGCCGCCACGCCCCTGGGCCGGGGCTGCGCACGGGGCGCGGCGCCGCTCGGGGACGTGAGGGGGCGCAAGGTAGGGACGCACGCCGGGTGCCGCAACCGCGCGCGGCGGCCGCGGGCCGCGTGGATGCCGAACAAGGCGTCCACCCACGGGGCCGACCATCAGGCACCTGAGGGCGCCTTCGCGCGCGTCAGGTGCCGGCCGCCCGCGGGCGCGTGCCGGCGCTGCCGCCGGCGCGCGCGCTCAGCCCCGCGCCAGCGCGCGCAGGCGCTCGACGGCGTCGCACAGCGCCGCCGCGGCGCGCGCGAGGTCGGCCTCCTGCTGCGTGGGCAGCGCGCTGATGCGCAGCGTGGCCGCGGCGCGGCGCGCCGACAGGCCCATGGCCAGCAGGCCCGGGCTCGCCTCGGTGCCGCCCAGCGCGCAGGTGCTGCCGGTGGCGACGGCCACGCCGGCCAGGTCCATGTGGATCATGGCCGCCTCGCCCTCGACGCCCTCGACCTCGAGCGTGAGCAGGCCGGGCAGCGCCGCGGCCGCCTCGCCCAGCCGCTGCCAGCCGGGCAGGCCCGCGAGGCCGGCGAGGAAGGCGCTGTCGAGGGCGGCCAGGCGCGCGGCCGCCGCGGGCTGGTCGCGCTGCGCCGCCTCCAGCGCGGCGGCCAGGCCCGCCAGCGCGGCCACGTCCTCGGTGCCGGGGCGCAGGCGCTCTTCCTGCATGCCGCCGCGCAGCAGGGGCTGCACGCGCGTGCCGCGCCGCACCACCAGCACGCCGGTGCCGCGCGGCCCGCCCAGCTTGTGGCCAGAGAAGGCCAGCAGCGGCACGCCCAGCGCCGGCAGCGACACCGGCAGGCGCCCCATGGCCAGCGTGGCGTCCACCAGCAGCGGCACGCCCAGCGCCGCCGCGCGCGGGGCCACCTCGCCCACCGGGAACAGGTTGCCGGTCTCGTGGTTGGCCAGCATCAGCGCGGCCACGGCCGTCTCGGGCGTGATGCTGGCCACGAAGCGCTCGGGGTCGATGCGCCCGGCGGCGTCCACCGGCACGCGCAGCACCTCGAAGCCCTCGGCGGCCAGCGCGAGCGCGGCCTCGAGCACGCACGGGTGCTCCACGGCCCCCACCACCACGCGCCGGCCCACGCCGGCGCGTGCGCGCGCCGTGCCCACGAGGCCCAGGTTGCAGGCCTCGGTGCCCGAGGCCGTGAACACCACCTCGCGCGGCCGGCAGCCCAGCGACGCTGCCACGCGCGTGCGCGCCTCCTCGAGCGCGTCCTTGGCCGCGCGCCCCTCGGCATGCGGCGAGCCCGGGTTGCCGTGCAGCGTGCGCAGCACGCCCAGCAGCGCCTGCTCGGCCTCGGGCCGCAGCGGCAAGCCGGCGGCGGCGTCCAGGTAGAGGCGGGCCGGGGCCATGCGCCCAGCCTAGCCGCGCGGCGGCAGGCTACGCTCACCCGCATGCGGCGGCCCGACCTCCTGCTGGTGGACAACTACGACTCGTTCACCCACAACCTCGTGGACGAGCTCGAGCAGCTGGGCGCGCGCGTGCGCGTGGTGCGCCACGACGCCATCGGCCTGGACGAGGCCCTCGCCGGCGGCCACCGCGGCGCGGTGCTCAGCCCCGGCCCCGGCCGCCCCGAGGACGCGGGCGTATGCGTGCCGCTGCTGCGCGCCGCGGGCCCGCGCCTGCCCGTGCTGGGCGTGTGCCTGGGCGAGCAGGCGCTGGGCCTGGCCCACGGCGGCCGCGTGGTGCGCGCGCGGCGCCCGCTGCACGGCACCGCCACGCCCGTGCGCCACGCCGCCACCGGCCTGCTGGCCGGGCTGCCGCAGGGCTTCCTGGCCGCGCGCTACCACTCGCTGGTGGTCTCGCCCCGCGGCCTGCCGCCCGCGCTGGAGGCCACCGCCTGGTCGCCCGAGGGCGAGATCATGGCCCTGCGCCACCGCACGCTGCCGCAGGAAGGCGTGCAGTTCCACCCCGAGAGCTACCTCACGCCGCTGGGCCCCCGCATCCTGGCCGCCTTCGTGCGCCGCTGCGGCCTGCGTGCGCGCCGCGCCAGCGTGGTGGTGCGCTAGGCCGCGCGGCGGCCGCCTCAGCGCACCAGCACCTCGACCTGGTCCACGGCGCCGCGCAGGTGGGGCTGGAGGCCGGCGACGGTGAGCACGGCGGCGGCGGAGGCGTCGCCCTTGAGGTGCAGGTCGAGGAAGGCGCGCGTGGCCACGCGCGTGACGGGCTGGACGTCGGCGCGGGTGGGCGAGGGCAGCGCGCGCCCGGAGGTGCCCGACGAGTCGGTGAAGTCCAGGTGCGAGGCGTTGGCCAGCCACACGAGGCGCTGGGAGCCCGTGGCGGGCCACAGCGCGAAGGCCTCGCGGCGGTTCTCGGGCGGCAGGTTGCCCTGCTGGCGGTCCTTGCTGCCGGAGATGCCCAGCACGGGCACGCGCAGCGAGGCGAAGCTCTCGGGCAGGAAGAAGGGCTCGCCCGCGCCCTGCGGCGAGAGCGCCACGCCGCACAGCACGCGCGCCTCGCGCAGGTCGGGGCCCAGGCCCTTGCCCGGAGCCACGGCCGGCACCAGCCAGTCGAGCGCGGGTCGCGCGCCGCAGGCCACCAGCGTGGTGTAGGCGCCGAAGGAGTGGCCCAGCACGGCGGCGTGCGCGAGGTCGAGCCGGCCCCGCAGGCGCTCGTGGCTGCTGTTCCAGCGCGCCGCCTGGTCGAGTGCGAAGGAGACGTCGCGCGGGCGCGCCAGCACCTCGTCGGCGTCGCGCGTCATTGCCTCGACCGCCTGCATGAGGCGCAGGCCCTGTCCCAGCCGGGCGCGGTTGCTGCCGACGTGCTCGAGGCACAGCACGGCGTAGCCGTGGGTGGCGAGGTCTTGCGCCTGGGCGTAGTGCGAGTCCCAGTCGCCGCCGGCGCCGTGCGAGGCCACCACCACGGGCCACGGCCCGCCGGAGCGGGGCACGTGCACCTTGATGGGCACGCGCCGGCCGACCCCCGCGGGCGAGGCCTCGCGCCGCGGCAGCAGGCGCGGGCCCTGCGCCGTGGCCGGGCCGGGGCGCGCGCCGTCCACCAGCTCGGGGAACTCGAGCACCTCCACGGCCAGCAGCGCGCCCGGCGTGCCCGGCGCGACGGGCTCGGCAGGCTCGGCGGGCGTGCCGGGCACAGCAGGCGCCGCCGGCGGCGCGAGGGCGCGCGCATGGAAGGCCCAGAAGCCAGCGCCCAGCGTGCGGATGAGCGCCAGCGGCTCGTGCCCCACGCCGGGCACCTCCGTGTACTCGTGCGCCAGGCCCAGCTGCTCGAGGCGCGCGTGGAAGTCGCGCGAGAAGCGCAGCGAGCCGTCGTCGGTGCCGATCACGACGCGCATGGGCGTGTCGCGCAGCGCGCGGGCGTGCTGCTCGGCCAGCCGCCAGGGGCTGGCGGCGCGGAAGGCCTCGAGGCTGCCGTACACGTTGGCCAGCAGCAGCTCGCGCAGCGCCGCCTTGCCAGCCAGCACCTCGAAGTCGGGGCTCAGCGGGCCGGCCGCCAGCATCGAGATGGCGCCGAAGGTGGCGTGGAACTTGAAGCCCAGTCGCGCGGCGCCGTAGCCTCCCATGCTGAAGCCTTCCAGCAGGCGCGTGGCGCGCGTGGCCTGCGTGCGGAACAGGCGGTCCACCTCGGGCACCAGCTCGTGCACCAGCACCGACTCCACCGGCTGGCGGCGGTCGTGGCTGTCGCACCACATGCCGTGCGGCAGGCCGTTGGGGAACACCACCACGAGGGGCGGCAGCGCGCCCGAGCGCACCGCCTCGTCCAGCTGGCGCGCCATCTGGGGCAGGCCCGCGAGGCCGCCACCCGAGCCGTGCAGCCAGTACATCACCGGGAAGCGGCTCCCGGGCTCGCTGTCGTACTGCGGCGGCGTCCACACGTGGTAGCTCACCGGCGCGGCCACCAGCAGGCTCTGCAGCAGGCGTTGCTGCAGGCGCGGGCCCGCCATCGCCGGCGTCACCCAGGCCGGCGGCCCGTTGGCCTCGCTGTCCTGCGGCGGCGCGGCCGGCTTCGCCCCCGGCGGCGCGCCCGGAGCAGCCCCGGGCGGCGCTGCGGGCGCCGGCCCATCGGCCGCTCGCACGGCGCAGGGCAGCAGCAGCATCACAAGGCCAGCCGTCCACGTGAGCCAAGCCGTCCGCATCGAGCACCTCGCAGGAGCCCGCTTGTACCCGCCCGGCGCGCCGGCGTAGCGCGGCACCCACGGGGCCGCGGGGGGCGTGGCCTGCGCGCTAGCGTGAGTCGTCGCGGCGGCGCGCGGCCGTGCGGCACGAGGCCGCCAGCCAGGCGGCGGCCAGGTCGGCGGGCGTGGCCTTGACGATCGACTCGTAGAGCTGCGCGGCCTCCTCGCGCCGGCCCTCGTTGCGGGCGGCCGAGGCGCGCTCGAAGGTGGCGCGGCTGGCGCGCTTGGCCTCGCGCAGCGGGGCGGGGTCGCCGGCGAACACCTCCACCGCGCTCACGGCACTGCTGTGTCCGCGCACCGGGAAGGCGCCCAGGTGGCGCGCCTCGGGCGCGTCGGGCGGGGCGGCGGCGTGGGCCACGTCGGTGGCCACGATGCTGGCGTCCAGCAGGCGGCTGAACACCTGCAGGCCGGCGGCCACGCTGGCCACCTCCGAGAGCACGGCGGTGTCGATCCACGGGCCCAGGCCCACGGCGCCCACCATCACGGGGCCGTGGTGCAGCGTGATGCCCAGCGCGAGCGGGCCGCCGGGCTGCGGGCCGCGCGCCTGCAGCGCGCGCACGGCCTCCTGCAGCGCGACGGCCGCGGCCAGCGCCGGGCCCGGGCCGTCGGGGAACAGCACCAGCAGCTGGTCGCCGTGCTGCTTGTGCACCACGCCGCCGTGCGCGGCGATCACCGGGTGCAGCGCCGCGGCCACGCGCGCCAGCTGCTGGAAGGCCACGCGGCCGCCCAGGTCCGCCGCACGCGAGGTCAGGTCGCGCAGCTCGACGAACATCACGCACATCGTGCGCGTGGCCTGGTCGCCGGCGCGCACGGCGCGCACGTCGTTGTGGCCCACCAGCCGCAGCATGTCGCGCGGCACGAAGCGCTCGAAGGCCGCCAGCAGCTGCTCGCGCTCGAGGAAGGCGCGTGCGCTGGCCAGCGCCGCGTGCGCGCCGCGGCAGAAGCTGGCCAGCGTGCTGCGCTCCCACGGGCCCAGCCGCGAGGCGCCCTCGAGGAACAGGCAGGCGCGCAGGCCGTCGTCGAGCGCAAAGCCCAGCAGGCCGTCCTGCCCGCACGCAACCCAGCTGCCGTCGTGGGGATGCGCGGCCGCCACGGCCAGCGCCTCGGGCGCGAGCACGGCCGTGACCGGCTCGCCGCGCTGCGCGGCGTAACGCCCGGCGGCGGCCACCACGCGCGGCACGCCCGCGCCGGGCTGGCCCGAGGCAGCGCGGTCCACGAACAGCAGCGCGTGGTCGTTGGGCAGCAGCAGCGCCGTCACCTGCTTGAGCAGGCCGTCGAGCAGCACCTCCACGCTGCCGGGCGCGTGCAGCGCGGCGGCCGCGGCGAGCACGCGCTCCAGGCCCCGGCGCTGGCGCGCCAGCGCGCGCAGGTCGCGGTAGGCGCGCACGCTGCCCGTGATGGCCGTGCGCAGGCGCTGGGCCGTGAGCTCGGTCTTGGCGTGGTAGTCGTGGATCTCGTAGGAGGCCATCACCGAGGCCTCGGGCGCCACGCCCGGCTGCCCCGTGCGCAGCAGCACGCGCAGGAAGGGGTTCTTCCACTCCGCGCGCACCCAGCGCGCGAGGTCGAGCCCGGCCGAGTCGGTCTCCATCACCACGTCCAGCAGCACCACCGCGATGTCGGGGTGTGCCGCCAGCAGCGCGCGGCCCTCGGCGGCGCTGCGCGCCTCCAGCAGGTGCAGCGGCACGCCATCCACCGCGAAGCCGCGCAGCGCCAGGCGCGTCACCTGCTGCACGCCCTCGTCGTCGTCGGCCACCAGCACCTTCCACGGCGCCGGGCCTGCGGCCGGGAGCACGCCGGGCAGGCCGGTGGGGGCCGGGGCGTCGAGGTCTTCCTCGCAGAAGACG
>JBJTIJ010000278.1:0-6751 GCA_046094945.1 Planctomycetia bacterium
CCCGGCCGCCGCGCCGCGCTGCACGCGCAGGGGCCCGGGCCGAAGCTGGCCCCCACGCCCGCGCGGCTGCCTCCCTCCCCCACCGTGGCCTTGGCTGGCCACGTGGTCGAGGTGGACATCGGCCTGCCGTGGGCACTGCACGGTCCGTGGGTGCGCAGGCGCGCGCCCACGCTCGCCTGAGCGCAGGCCGGGCGCTGCGCATGCGGCGCGCGCCGAGCCTGCACCTCCCACCTCACGCAGTGCACCTCACGCAGCGCCCCTCGCGCCTCGGCACAGGCGCGTGTGGCCCGCACTGCGCGGGCGCGTGCCGCGCGCCTCGCGCATGCGGTACTCAGGCGCAGCAGGCAGTACCGGGTGCCGCGCGCTACCGGCGCAGGCCGTCTGCAGCACGCCCTTGCGGGGATGGCGGGACTTGCGGCCATGGCGCGCATGGCGGGCATGGCGGGCATGGCGGGCGCAGTGCCGGCCCGTGCTTGTGCAGCGCCGCGGGGCTTGCCGGTCCGCAGGCAGCGCACGACCTGCAGGCGTCCGTACGGCCCGCAAGCCCGGCCGCCGGCCAGCCTGCCGGCGTGCGCTGTTCCCGCGCTGGGCGTGGCGCGCGGCCTGCGCGCCAGCGCTCAGCGGATGAGCACCTTGGTGGCCTCGCCGCCGGCCGAGGCCGTGCGCACCCACCAGAAGATCTCGCTGGCCTGCTCGTTGGCCAGGCGCACGCAGCCCTGGCTGCACTCGCTGCCCACGGTGTCGGGGCGGTTGGTGCCGTGGATGCCGTAGCCCTCGGGGTGCTGGTCGTTGCCGATGTGGATCCACACGGAGCCCAGCTCGTTGCGCGGGTCGCCGGCCGGGATGATGCCGCCCTGCGGCGGGTACCACGGCGGGTTCTCGTGCTTCTTCACCACGCGGAACACGCCGGTGGGCGTGGGCGTCGAGGGCTTGCCCACCCCCACGCGGAACTCCTTGACCCACACGTCGTCGATCCACACCACCAGCAGGCGGCGCGCGAGGCTCACCTCGAGGTGCAGCTCGCCCATGGGCAGCAGCAGCGTCTCGCCGGCCACGAGGCGCCGGGGGTCGAGCACGCCGCGCTTGTTCCACACCAGCAGGGCGTTGTGCCCGAGGCGCAGCTTCTCGTCGCTGACCACCTGCACGGGTGACTTGCCCGGCGGCACCTTGTAGGCCCGCGTCACGCCCTCGAGGCCCGGCCGCCACGTCATGACCTGCTGGTTGAGCCCGCGCAGCGTCTCCAGCAGGCGCTCGCGCTCCGGCGTGCCCAGGCCGCGGGCGTCGAAGGTCTCGTCCAGCCACACGCCGCGCGAGACCAGGCGCCGCGCGCGGTCCAGCAGGCGGATGCGTTCCTCGCCCTGCAGGGCCTCGGCCTTGCGCACCAGCAGCAGGCCCGACTGCACGGCGTAGCGGCGCGCCGCCACGCTGTCCCAGGCCTCGCTGCGCAGCGAGCCCTCCAGTGCATCGATGCGCGCCTGGTCGCCAGCACCGTGGGCCTGCACCAGCGCGCCCACGAGTGCCTTGCCGCGCTCCTCCTGCGGGGAGGGCGGCACGGGCAGCGCCGCGCCCACGGCCGAGGCCTGCCCACTGGCGGCCGGCACCTGCGCCGGCAGCAGGGGGGCCGGCAGCAACGGGCCCGCCGCGCCGTCGACGCCCGTGGTGGCCGAGAGCGCCGGCGGGGACGCCTCGGGCGCCGACTGGCGCAGCTTCCAGATGCCCACGCCGCCGGCGAGCACGATGGCTCCGAGCACTGCCCACGTTGCCTTCATGGAAGCCTCCGCGCCGGGTGCCCCCCAAGGCTGGTGGGGCAAGGCGGACGATGCTACTACCGCTGGGGTGGCAGGCAACGACGCCGTGAGGGCCGGCGTGCCCTCGCCGTGTAGGATCGGCGCCGCGCGCATCGCTCTTGCGCGCCTTGCCCTCCCGCACGCGGGCCTCGACCCGCGCCTGCCTGCGCCAGTGCGCGCGCGCATCCACGGACGACTGCGCCGGCGCGCCCCTGCAGCAGCTCGCCGGCGCGCCGTGGCATCGGTGCAGGCGTGCATGGCCCGTGGCCGCGAGCAACGCCCGGACGGGCGGGAAAGGCCTGGCGGGGCCTCCGGGCGTGGATCCGGCTGAGCCCCACGTCTGAGGTGGGCTCGCCCCGGGCGGCTTCGGCCCTGCAAGCGCTGCGCGGCGTCAAGCGTCGCGAGGGAGCGGGGCCTGTTCCGGCCTCTGGGGGGAATCCAAGGTTCTGCGTATCGGCCCAGGGAGTTGTGCCCAGGGCCCCGCCAGACGGCGGCATGCTACGCGGCGGCGGGGGCGGCGTCACGCCCCGGCTGCCCGGCCTCAGGACTTGGCCGTCCGCACGCTCCAGCCGGCCTGCTCGAGGGCGGCCAGCACGGCCTTGCGCAGGCCCTCGGCCTGGGCCGGGGCCAGGGTGCCCTCGCGGTCCAGCAGGTCCACCGTCAGGGCCAGGCTGCGGTGGCCGGGGGGGATGCCCTCGCCCTCGTAGGCATCGAAGACCCGGGCGCCCTGCCCGTGCTCGCCCAGCGCCCGTTCCACCACCTCCAGCACCCGGGCCGCCAGCGTGCGCCGCGGCACCACCACGGCCACGTCGAAGGGCGCCACGGGGAAGCGCGGGACGGGCCGGTACTCGCGCCCGCCCTCCTCCAGGCAGGCCACGAGGCCCGCCAGCAGCACCTCCGCGTGCACCTGCCGGCCGGCCAGCCCATAGGCGCGCCGCACGGCCGGGGCCACCTCCCCCGCCACGGCCACCACCTGAGCGCCCACCCGCAGGTGGGCCGTGCGGCCGGGGTGCAGCGCCGACGGCAGGGGCAGGGCCGCGTGCAGCCGGGCCGGGCCCTCCACGACCTCGGGGCGGGGCACGCCGAAGCGCGCCAGCAGGGTGCGCAGGTCCTGCAGCAGGCCGAGGTAGGCACGCCCGCCGGCGTCCTCGACGGCATCCCGCTCGAAGGCCAGCAGGCCCAGCATGGGCACCTCCACCGGCGGCGCCCCCTCCGGCGCACCCGCGCCGGGGGCCACGAGGCGCGTGCTCTCCCAGAGCCGGCCGCTGGCCTCGCGCGGGAGGTTGCGGCCCGCGGCCTTGAGCAGGTTGGGCAGGGTGCTGAGCACCAGCCGGTCCTGGTCGGCCGCCAGCGGGTTGCGCAGCGCCAGGTGCGCCACGCCCGCCAGCCCGATGCGCTCGGCATCCTCGCGCGCGTAGAACGAGTAGCAGGTGGCCTGCGCATAGCCCAGCTCGAGGCTGAGCACGCTGGCTGCCTTGCGCTCGGCGCGCCGGGCCGGCGGCATGCGGCGCGGGCTCAGGGCGCCCACCGGCGCCACCGGCTGGATGTCGCCGTAGCCCCGCGTGCGGCCCACCTCCTCGATGAGGTCCTCGGGGCCCCGGATGTCGCGCGTGGCGCGCCAGGAAGGCACGCGTGCGCGCACGCCGTCGCGGGTCTCCACGATGGCGAAGCCCAGGGCCTGCAGGCGGGCGCGCACCTCGGCGTCCGAGATGCGCGTGCCGAGGCGCCGCCGCACCCGGTCGTAGGCCAGGTCGACCTCCAGCGGGGCCGGAGGGTGCGGGAACACGTCGCTGGCCGCGCCGCGCAGGCGCGCCTGCGGGCAGTGCTCGAGCACCAGCTGCAGGAAGCGGCGCGCGGCCCCCTCGCAGCCCAGCGGGTCGAGCGACTTCTCGAAGCGCGCGCTGGCGTCGGTGCGCAGGCCCAGCCGCTGCGAGGTGCGGCGGATGCGCCCGGGCTCGAAGCAGGCCGACTCCAGCAGCACGGCCGTGGTGGCGCCCGACACGCTGCCCTCGCGCCCGCCCATGATGCCGGCCAGCGCCAGCACGCGCTGCTCGTCGGCGATGACGATGTCGTCGGGCTGCAGGGCCCGCTCCACGCCATCGAGCGTGACGAGCCGCTCGCCCGCCCGGGCGCGGCGCGCGCGCACCGTGCCCGCCAGCTGGTGCAGGTCGAAGGCATGCAGCGGCTGGCCCGTCTCCAGCATGGCCAGCTGGGTGAGGTCCACCAGCAGGTCCACGCTGCGCACGCCGGCGGCCTCGAGCCGGGCCCGCAGGCGCGCCGGGCTGGGGCCGTTGGCGAGGCCCTCGAGGGCCAGGCCCACGTAGCGGCGGCAGCCGGCCTCGTCCTCGATGGCCACGGCCGGGCCGGCCGTGCCGCGGGCCGCCTCCAGCGCCGCGTCGGCGGCTGGCGTGCCGGGGAAGGTGGCCTTGCGGCCCAGCACCGCCGCCAGCTCGCGCGCCACGCCGGCATGGCCCCACAGGTCGGGGCGGTGCGTGATGGCGGTGTTGCCCACCTCCAGCACGTGGTCGGAGAGGCCCAGCACCTGGCTCACGGGCCGGCCCAGCGGGGTGGCGGGGTCGAGCACGAGGATGCCGTCGTGGCCGCTGCCCAGGCCCATCTCGTCCTCGGCGCACAGCATCCCGTCGCTGGTCACGCCCCGGATGGGCCGTAGCGCCAGCGTCATGCCGTTGGGCAGGGTGGCCCCCACCGGCGCATGGCACACCACCTGGCCCGCCGCCACGTTGGGTGCCCCGCACACCACCGTGCGCACGACCCCGTCGCCGCGGTCCACGGTGGTGACGCGCAGGCGGTCGGCGCCGGGGTGCGGCACGCAGGTGAGCACGCGCGCGGTGAGCACCGCATCGAGCGCCGCGCCCACGGCCTCCACCGACTCCACCTCGGCGACGTGGAAGGTGAGGGCATCGGCCACCTGCTGGGGCGCGAGGCCCGAGAGGTCGACCAGCTCGCCCAGCCAGCGCAGCGAGAGCCTCATGCGTCCGTCCCCCGGGCCATCTGGCGCAGGAAGCGCAGGTCGCCCGCCATCAGGTGCCGGATGTCCTCGATGCCGTGGCGCAGCATGGCGATGCGGTCCACGCCCATGCCGAAGGCCAGGCCCGACCAGGTGTCGGGGTCCAGCCCGCCGGCGCGCAGCACGCCGGGGTGCACCAGCCCGCAGCCGAGGATCTCCATCCAGCGGCCCCGGAAGCGCATGTCCATCTCGAAGCCCGGCTCGACGAAGGGGAAGTACGCCGGGCGCAGGCGCGTCTCGACGTCGCGCCCGAAGAGTTCCTGCAGCACGGTGCGCAGCACCCACACGAGGTGCGCGGCGCTCACGTCGCGGTCCACGAGCAGGCCTTCCACCTGGTGGAAGGTGTTCTCGTGCGTCGCGTCCAGCTCCTCGTGGCGGAAGATGCGGCCCAGCGCCACGGCGCGGATCGGGGGCGGCTGCGCGCGCAGCGCACGCACCTGCACGGGGCTGGTGTGCGTGCGCAGCAGGCGGCCGTCCTGCAGCCAGAAGGTGTCCTGCATGTCGCGCGCCGGGTGGTCGGCCGGGATGTTGAGCGCCGTGAAGTTGTGCAGGTCGTCTTCCACCCACGGGCCGTCGAGCAGGTCGAAGCCCAGGCCCAGGAAGATGTCTTCCAGCTCGCGGCACACCTGCATCACGGGGTGCAGGCGCCCGCCTCCGCGCACGGCGCCCGGCAGCGTGGGGTCCACCCACTCCACGTCGGCCAGCTGGGCCTCGCGCGCCTGCTCCAGCTGCGCCAGCCGGGCCGTGACGGCGGCCTGGATGGCGCGCTTGGCCTCGTTGGCCTCGCGTCCCACCGGCCCGCGCTGCTCGGCGGGCAGGCGCGGGATGGCCTTGAGGTGCCGGCTCAGCGGGGCCTCGGGCCCCAGCGCCGCGGCCTCCAGCGCCCGCAGCGCGGCGGCGTCGCCCGCCGCAGCCACGCCCGCCAGCGCCTCGGCGCCCAGCCGGCGGATCTCGTCGAGGACGGGGGACGGGTCAGGCATGCCCGGAGAGGGTATCCCCGGCCGCCTCAGGCCCGAAGCACCGCGATGGCCCACCGCACGCGACCGATGCGCAGGCCCAGAGCACGGGCGCAAGCCCACGGGCCCCACCCCAGCGGCGCACGATGCGCCCGGCCGGTGGCCGCGCGCCGTGGACACCTGCGGCCGCGCAGGACGGAACGGGCGCAGGCTCGGCACCCGGTGCCCCGGGCTCAAGCCAGGCGCGGCATGGCGCCATCGCAGCTCGGCCCCGCGCTGGGCCCGCACGGGCCCCGGCCGCGAGCGCCGGCGGCCGCCCGCAGGCTGGCCTAGGAGGCCTGGGCCAGCTTGACGATGGCGTCGAAGGCCTTCGGGTCGCGGATGGCGATCTCCGAAAGGCTCTTGCGGTCGAGCTGCACGCCCGCCTTCTTCAGGCCGGCCACGAAGCGGCTGTAGAGCATGCCGCGCGCGCGCGTGGCGGCGCTCACGCGCACGATCCACATGCTGCGGAAGTCACGCTTCTTGAGGCGACGGCCCTTGTAGGCGTACTGCCACGCCCGGTGCACCGTCTCCTTCATGACCTTGTACTGGTTCTTGCGGCGGCCCCAGTAGCCCTTGGCGGCCTTGAGCAGGCGGCGCTTGCGGGCGAGGCGCTTGGGCGTGTTGGTTACGCGTGCCATGGCGGTGGGTCCTTCGCGAGGTCGGGAACGGGCCTACAGGCCCATCTGGCGCAGCATCGTCAGGCGCTGCTTGCCCACGATGGGCGTGGGGTGGTTGAGGCGGCGGCGACGCTTCGCGCCCTTCTTGCTCATGATGTGGCTGGTGTTGGCCGAGCCGTACGGGATCACCTTGCGGTTCTTGGTGACCTTGAAGCGCTTCGACACGGACTTGCGGGTCTTGAGCTTGGGCATGGCGGGCTCGGGGGAGTCGGGGAAGAACGCCGGAGGGTAGGCGCAGCCGACCGCGGGTCAAGCCGGGCC
>JBJTIJ010000279.1:0-3055 GCA_046094945.1 Planctomycetia bacterium
CTGCACCTCGGCCAGCGCCAGGTCCAGGCGCGCGATCTCCACCTGCTCGGCCTGGCGCGGGGCCTTGAGGCGCACCAGCACCTGCCCGGCCTCCGAGCCGTCCAAGGCCGAGCCGGCGGCCAAGGCCGAGCCCGAGCCGGAGACGGAGGCCGTCGCGGCCAAGCCCTTCGCCGTCAAGGTCGAGCTGCCCGCCACCTTCGAGGCGCCCGTCACCCACGAGGTGGCCTGGAAGCCCAAGGCGCTGGGCGGCGAGGTGGAGGTGGTCGAGGCCGCCGCGCCGGGCCCGGTGGAGGCCGGGCAGGTGCTGGTGCGCCTCAAGGCCCCGCGCCAGGCCGAGCAGGTGGAGATCGCGCGCCTGGACCTGGCGCTGGCCGAGGTGCAGCTGCAGCGGGCCGTGGCCGAGGACGGGCGCCGCGAGGCGGCGCAGGCCCTGCAGCGCGCCGGCGTCGAGCGCGAGGCGGCGCGCGCCGGCGAAGACCTCAAGCGCTGGCTGGAGCTCGAGCGCGAGCTGCGCCGCGCCGAGACCGTGCACGGCCTCAAGGGCAGCGAGAACGGCCTGACGGACTCCATCGAGGAGCTGGCGCAGCTGGAGAAGATGTACAAGGCCGACGACCTGACCGAGGAGACCGAGGACATCGTGCTCAAGCGCTCGCAGCGCGAGCTGGACCGGCAGCGCGAGCGGCTCGACTTCATCCGCCAGCGCAACACGTGGGCGCTGGCCATCACCCTGCCCCGCGAGCAGGAGAACCTCGAGCAGCGTGCCAAGGAGACGCGCATGGAGCTGGAGCGCTTCGAGGCCACGGCCGGCCTGGCGCTGGCCAAGGCGCGCACCGAGCTCAAGAAGGCGCAGATGGAGCTCGAGCACCAGCGCCTGGCGCTGGGCCGGCTGGAGGCCGACCTCGAGGCGCTCGTGCTGCGCGCGCCCGCGGCCGGCACGGCCTGGCCGGGCGTGCTGGTGCGCGGCCGCTGGCAGGGCGTCGCCGAGGCCCTCGAGGCGCTCGCGCCCGGCGAGAAGGTGCGTGCCGGCCAGGTGCTGATGACCGTGGTGGCGCCGGGCGCCCTGCGCGTGCGCGCGCAGGTGCCCGAGGCGCTGGCCTTCGTGGTGGCCGTGGGCGACACGGGCAGCGTGGCCCCCACCGCGGCCGACGAGCTGCGCCTGCCGGTGACCGTGAGCCGGCTCGCCGCCACCGGCGTGGACGGCAAGCACGAGCTGCAGGCCACGCTGGGCGAGGGCGACCCGCGCCTGCTGCCCGGCCACACCGGCACGCTGCGCCTGCGCAGCCGGCCGCGCGAGGCGGTGATCACCGTGCCCGAGGCCGCCGTGCAGCGCGAGGGCGACGTGGCGCGCGTGTTCGTGCGCGCCGACGGCGCCAGCACGCCGCGCGAGGTGCGCCTGGGCCTGCGCAGCGAGGGCCGCATCGAGGTGCGCGAGGGCCTCGCGGCCGGCGAGCGCGTGCTGGTGAAGGCCCCCGCGAAGTGAGCCCGGACCCCGCCCACCGCCGGCGCGTGGCGCGGCCGGGCCTGCGAGCCGCGCGTGCCCCGCGTGCCCTGCTGGGCCTGCTGGCCCTGCTGGCGCTGGCCGGCCTGCCGGCCGCGAGCGCGCGCGCCGGCGAGGAGCCGCCGCCGCCGGCCACGCCCGCCGCGCTGCCGCCGCCGCCCGTGAGCGCCGCGCAGGTCGAGGCGGCGCTGCGCCGCGGCGTGGACTGGCTGGTGGCCAGCCAGAACAAGGACGGCTCGTGGGGCTCGCCCGCCAGCAACCTGTGGGACATCTACGCGCCCTTCCCCGGCTCGCAGCAGGCCTTCCAGGTGGCCGCCTCGGCCCTGGCGCTGCTGGGCCTGCTGGAGGTGCAAGACCCGCGGCCCGAGGCGGCGCGCGCCCTGCAACGCGGCGCCGACTGGCTGGTGGCCCACCACGCCGTGGGCCGGCCCGCGCTGGACGTGCTCTACAACACGTGGGCGCACGCCTACGCGCTCGAGGCGCTGTGCTCGCTGCTGGCGCGCGAGCAGGACCCGGCGCGCCGTGACGTGCTGCGCGCCGCGGCCGCCACGGCCATCGACCGGCTCGACCGCTTCCAGTTCGCCGAGGGCGGCTGGGGCTACTACAACTTCGAGGAGAAGACGCGCCGGCCGGGGCCCGGCTCCACCTCCTTCACCACGGCCACGGCGCTGGTGGCCCTGCAGCGGGCGCGCGAGCAAGGCCTGCAGGTGCCGGCGCGCCTCATCCCGCGCGCCGTGCGCGACATCGAGGCCTGCCGCTACCCCGACGGCTCCTTCGCCTACGGCCACTACATCCACCTGGTGCCGCGGCTGGGCGTGAACCAGGTCAAGGGCAGCCTGGCGCGCTCGCCGGCCTGCCTGCTGGCGCTGCGTGCGTGGGCCCGTCCCTCGGCCGCGCGGCCGGTGCCGGTCACCGAGGCCGACGCGCGCAAGGCGCTCGACGACCTCGAGCGCGAGGCGCACTTCCTGTTCATCGCGCGCAAGTACCCGGTGCCCCACGAGGCCTGGTACCAGAACTCGGGCTACTTCTGCTTCTACGGCTACTACTACGCCAGCCAGCTGGTGGCGCTGCTGCCCGAGGCCGAGCGCGCGCGCCAGCGTGACGCCATCGCCCGCCGGCTGGTGGCCGTGCAGGAGAAGGACGGCTCGTGGTGGGACTACCAGCTGTTCAGCTACCACAAGGCCTACGGCACGGGCTACGTGCTGGCCGCCCTGGCACGCACGCGCCCGCCGGCCGCGACCGGGGTCGCGCCCGCAGCCGGCGCGCCCGCCGTCGAGGCGCCCGCAGTGCTCACGCCCGCAGTGCCCACGCCCGCCACGCCCCGCTGAGGGCAGCGCCGCACGTGCCGCGGGGCGCACGTGCACGCGTGCCCCCTGCGCACGCGTGGTAGCGTCCGGCCATGGCACGTCACGACCCCGCACGGCCCAGCCGGCGCGCCCTGCGCTGCTTCCGCGCGCTGTTCGCCAACCCGTCCTACGGGCTGCCCGGCGTGCCCGGCGTGTTCTGCTCCTTCCGCTGGAACGACCTGGAGGTGTTCCTGCTGGACGTTCGCTACCA